>JANNMP010000791.1:0-4369 GCA_031398015.1 Burkholderiaceae bacterium | reverse complement strand
GACGACTTTGCCGGGCGCCTGTCGTTCTTCTGGGCCATCGGCATGAACTTCTATCTGGAGATTGCCAAGATGCGCGCCGCGCGGCTGCTGTGGTGCCGCATCATGAAAGGCTTCAACGCCAAGAACCCCAAGAGCCTGATGTTGCGCACCCACTGCCAGACATCGGGCTGGAGCCTGACCGAGCAAGACCCGTACAACAACGTGGTGCGCACCACGGTGGAGGCGATGGCCGCGGTGTTTGGCGGCACTCAAAGCCTGCACACCAACAGCTTCGACGAAGCCATCGCGCTGCCCACCGAGTTCTCGGCCCGCATTGCCCGCAACACCCAGTTGATCATCCAGGAAGAGACCCACATCACCAGTGTGGTCGACCCCTGGGCCGGCAGCTACATGATGGAGACGCTGACCCAGGACATGGCCGACGCGGCCTGGGCCATCATCGATGAAGTCAACGCCATGGGCGGCATGACCAAGGCGGTGGATTCAGGTTGGGCCAAGCTCAAGATCGAGGCCAGCGCGGCCGAGAAGCAGGCCCGCATCGACAGCGGCCGGGACGTGATCGTCGGCGTCAACAAGTACAAGCTTCAACACCAAGACGCGGTCGACATCCGCGAGGTCGACAACGTGGCGGTGCGTGACGGCCAGATCAAGCGCCTGCAACACATCCGCGCCACGCGTGACAGCGCCGCGGTGCAGGCCGCCCTGGCCGCATTGACCGCCAGCGCCCGATCAGGCCAGGGCAACCTGCTGGCGCTGAGCATCGCCGCCATGCGCTGCCGCGCCACCGTGGGTGAGATCAGTGATGCGCTGGAAGCCGTGTACGGCCGCAACCGCGCTGACATCCAGAAAGTGACCGGCGTCTATGCAGCGGCTTACGACAGCGCCGCCGGCTGGGACAAGCTGCAAGGCGAGATCGCCGCGTTTGCTGAAACCGAAGGCCGCCGGCCGCGGGTGATGATCGCCAAGCTCGGCCAGGACGGCCATGACCGTGGCGCCAAGGTGGTGGCCACCGCGTTTGCCGACCTGGGCTTCGACGTCGACATGGGACCGCTGTTCCAGACACCCGAAGAATGCGCGCGCCAGGCGATCGAGAACGATGTGCATGCAGTGGGCATCAGCACCCTGGCCGCTGGCCACAAGACCCTGGTGCCGGCGATCATCGCCGCGCTGAAAGCGCAGGGTGCCGACGACATCATCGTGTTCGTGGGCGGTGTGGTGCCGGCGCAGGACTACAGCTTCTTGTACGACGCCGGTGTCAAGGGCATCTACGGCCCGGGCACGCCGATCCCGGTCAGCGCCAAGCATGTGCTGGAGCAGATCCGCAGTGCGTTGATGCCACGCACAGCGGCCTGAGCTTGCAAGCGTCCACGGCCGCCGTGCCCATGCCCATGCCTGTGTTGGCCGCCCCAGTGGCCCAGCGGTTGGCGCTGACCGCTGCGTCTGACGACGACTTCGAGGCATTGCTGGCCCTGCGCATGGCCGCCATGCGCGACAGCCTGCAGCGCCTGGGCCGCTTTGACCCCCAGCGTGTGCGGGAGCGGTTGAGCCGGGCTTTCGAGCCAGCCCACACCCGCCACATCGTGCTGGCCGGGGAGCGCGTGGGCTTCGTCGTGCTGCTGCCCATGCCAATGACCGGCCCCGACCATTTGCTGCTCGACCAGCTGTACATCGCGCCGCCGGCCCAGCGCCAGGGCGTGGGCAGCTGGGTGATGGCCCAGGTGCTGGACGAAGCCGACCGCCAGCGCCTGCCGGTGCGGGTGACGGCGCTCAAGCTCAGCGACGCCAACCACTTCTACCAGCGCCACGGCTTCGAGCTGCAGCACACCAGCGACTGGGACCGCCACTATCTGCGCCCGGCGCTGGCTGGGCGGGTTGATGGGCGGGTTGATGGGCGAGTTGATGGGCGAGTTGATGGGCAGAACTGACGTGGCCAGTGCCGACACGGCGCCAGCGCTGGCCCTGCCGGCGCCCGACCAGGCGTTGTGCGCGGCAGTCACCGGGCCACCCGGTGCAGCGCAGCGCCGCGCGCTGGCCAAGACCATCACCTTGCTCGAATCCACCCGCGCTGACCACCGCCAGCGCGCTGACGCACTGCTCAATGCGCTGCTGCCGCACAGCGGCCACAGCTTTCGGCTGGGCTTGAGTGGTGTGCCCGGCGTCGGCAAGAGCACCTTCATTGAAGCCCTGGGCATGTGGCTGATCGGCCAGGGCCACCGCGTGGCGGTGCTGGCGGTGGACCCGTCATCGTCGCTGGGGGGCGGCTCGATCCTGGGCGACAAGACCCGCATGGAGCAGCTGTCGGTGCAGGCGCAGGCCTACATCCGCCCCAGCCCGACCAGTGGCACGCTGGGCGGCGTGGCCGAAAAAACCCGCGAGGCGATGCTGGTGTGTGAAGCCGCCGGGCATGACGTGGTGATCATCGAGACCGTGGGCGTGGGCCAGAGCGAGACGGCCGTGGCCGGCATGACCGACATGTTCGTGCTGCTGCAGCTGCCCAACGCCGGTGACGATCTGCAGGCCATCAAGAAGGGCGTGATGGAGCTGGCCGACCTGGTGGTGATCAACAAGGCTGACCTGGACGAGGCTGCCGCCACCCGCGCCCGTGCGCAGATCAGCGCGTCGCTGCGAATCATCGGCATGCACCACCGCGACGCGCATGGCGCGCATGACAGCCAGCAGTGGCAGCCCGAGGTGATGCAGCTCAGCGCGCTCAAGGGCTCGGGCCTGGCCGAGTTCTGGGCCAGCGTCAGCCGCTTTCGTGGCCTGCAATCCAGCCATGGCCGCCTGGCTGCGCGCCGCCACAGCCAGGACCAGGCTTGGATGTGGTCATTGATCAACGCCGGCCTGGCGCAGCGCTTCAAGGCCCACAGCGGCGTGCGCAGCGCGCTGCCGCAACTCACTGCCGATGTGCAAGCCGGGCGCGTTGCCGCGTCGGTGGCCGCACGCCGTTTGCTGGACCTGTTTTTTTGATTCAGAACAAGGAGAACAACACCATGCACGACATCCAGGAGAAGCTGGAGGCCATGCGCGCCGAAGCCCGCTTGGGCGGCGGTGACAAGCGCATCGCTGCCCAGCATGCCAAGGGCAAGCTGACCGCACGCGAGCGGCTGGAGCTGCTGCTCGACGATGGCACGTTTGAAGAATGGGACATGTTCGTCGAGCACCGCTGCAATGACTTCGGCATGCAGGACAACAAGGTGCGCGGTGACGGCGTGGTCACCGGCTACGGCATGATCAACGGCCGGCTGGTGTTCGTCTTCAGCCAGGATTTCACCGTCTTCGGCGGCGCCCTCAGCGAGGCCCATGCCGAGAAGATCTGCAAGGTGATGGACCAGGCCATGAAGGTCGGCGCGCCGGTGATCGGGTTGAACGATTCGGGCGGCGCCCGGATCCAGGAAGGTGTCGCGTCACTCGGCGGTTATGCCGACGTGTTCCAGCGCAACGTGATGGCCAGCGGCGTGATCCCGCAAATCAGCATGATCATGGGGCCGTGTGCGGGCGGTGCGGTGTATTCACCGGCGATGACCGACTTCATCTTCATGGTCAAGGATTCAAGCTACATGTTCGTCACCGGCCCCGAGGTGGTGAAGACGGTGACGCATGAAGAAGTGACAGCCGAAGAGCTGGGCGGCGCCGGCACCCACACCAGCCGCAGCGGCGTGGCCGACCTGGCCTTCGACAACGATGTCGAAGCGATCCTGATGCTGCGCCGGTTCTACAACTACCTGCCACTGAACAACCGCGAGAAACCACCGGTGCGGCCCAGTGCCGACCGCGCCGACCGGCTCGACCTGTCGCTTGACACCTTGGTGCCCGACAACGCCAACAAGCCCTACGACATCAAGGAGCTGATCCTGAAGGTGGTGGACGACGGTGACTTCTTCGAGCTGCAGCCCGAGCATGCCAAGAACATCGTCATCGGCCTGGGCCGCATGGAAGGCCAGACCGTGGGCATCGTGGCCAACAACCCGCAGGTGCTGGCCGGCTGCCTGGACATCAAGAGCAGCATCAAGGCGGCGCGTTTCGTGCGGTTCTGCGATGCCTTCAACATCCCGGTGGTGACGTTCGTCGACGTGCCCGGCTTCATGCCCGGCACCAGCCAGGAGTACGGCGGCATCATCAAACACGGCGCCAAGCTGCTCTATGCCTATGCCGAATGCACCGTGCCCAAGGTGACAGTGATCACCCGCAAGGCCTACGGCGGCGCCTATGACGTGATGAGCAGCAAGCACCTGCGTGGCGACGTGAACTTTGCCTGGCCGAATGCCGAGATTGCGGTGATGGGCGCCAAGGGCGCGGTGGAGATCATCTTCCGTGAAGACAAAGGTGACCCGGTGAAGCTGGCCGCGCGTGAGGCCGAGTACAAGGC
>JANNMP010000774.1:0-9461 GCA_031398015.1 Burkholderiaceae bacterium | reverse complement strand
GGTGGCCGCTGCGCAAGTCCATCTTGGGGTTCGGGCAGGCCACCGCGCCGGGGCCTTGCAGGTCTTTCGCGCTCACTTCGATGATGGCTAGTGCGTCGCTCATGAGAGTCAAACCTTGGTCAGCCATTCGGCGTACTTGGGATTGCGCCCGTTGACGATGTCGAAGAACGCGCTCTGGATCTTCTCGGTGATCGGCCCGCGCGAACCGCTGCCGAGCTCGATGCGGTCCAGTTCGCGGATCGGTGTCACTTCCGCGGCGGTGCCGGTGAAGAAGGCCTCGTCGCAGATGTAGACCTCGTCGCGGGTGATGCGCTTTTCCACCAGCTTGAGCCCCAGGTCCTGGCAGATCGCGAACACGGTATTGCGCGTGATGCCGTTCAGCGCCCCGGCACTCAGGTCGGGCGTGTAGACGGTGCCGTTCTTGATGACGAAGAGGTTCTCGCCCGCGCCCTCGCTGACGAAGCCCGAGGCGTCGAGCAGCATGGCCTCGTCATAGCCGTCTTCCGTGGCCTCCATGTTGGCGAGGATGCTGTTGGTGTAGTTGCTCACCGCCTTGGCCTGCGTCATCGTGATGTTGACGTGGTGGCGCGTGTAGCTGCTGATCTTGACGCGGATGCCGCGTGCCATGCCCTCTTCACCCAGGTAGGCGCCCCAGGGCCAGGCCGCCACCATCAGGTGGATGGTGTTGCCCTTGGGGCTGACCCCCAGCTTCTGGTCGCCGATCCACACCAGCGGGCGCAGGTAGCAGCTCTCGAGCTTGTTCTGGCGCACCACGTCCAGTTGCGCAGCCATCACCTGCTCGGGCGTGAACGGGATCACCATGCGCAAAATCTTGGCGCTGTTGAACAGCCGCTCGGTGTGCTCGGGCAGGCGAAAGATGGCAGTGCCGTTGACCGTGTTGTAGGCGCGCACACCTTCGAAGGCGCCGCAGCCGTAGTGCAGCGTGTGGCTGAGCACATGGATCTTGGCGTCGCGCCACTCGACCATCTTGCCGTCCATCCAGATCTTGCCGTCGCGGTCGGACATGGACATGGTTGACTCCTGTGCGTGGGCGCGTTGCGAACAATCCAAAATTATAGGTGGGCACTGTGGCCGCAGGCCCTGGGGCGGCGGGCCCGGCGCGGGCGCTGGGCACAAGTCACACCAGGGCTTGGCAGGGCGATGGCGCGGTGGGCGGCCGTGCACTGTGCACGGGCACGGCGGCGCGCCGCTGCCGACACTGCGTCAGTGCGCTTGCCCACGGCGGCACAGCGCTGCGGCAGCCAGAGCGACGCGCTGGCTGCGCCAGGCAGGCGGCCACCGCCACGCCACCACCACCACCATCAACACCACCAACCCCACGACAGCCAATTCCATGCCACTCCCCATGCCCCGTCTGCTGCTTGCCAATGCGCTGTGCACGCTCACCCTGCTGGCCGCCGCGGCACAGGCCGGGCCGATCAAGGCCAGCCCCGGCAACTGCGCCTTGGCCGACCTGGGCAGCACGCTGGCCAGCGATTGCCGCGGCTACATCAGCGGCAACGACAGCCGCGACGCCCTGGTGTCGCTGCTTGGCCTGAGCCATTGGCACGGCCTGACGCTGGCCGGCCTCAGCCAGTTCAAGGACGATTCGGTGGGCCCTGGCTCGACCAATGCGCTGTTCAATGTGCAGCAGTCGGTCACCGACGCCAGCCAGGGCACGCTGACATTTCTGCAGTCGCTCAACGGCCCGTATGTGCTGACGCTCAAGGGTGGCAACAGCTGGGCTGCGTACTACTTGCCGCAAGGCGGCTTGGCCGGCACCAGCATCAGCTTCGACATCCCCGGCGAACAAGGCCGGGGCCTGTCGCATGCGTCGATCTACACCGCCAGCCTGCCCGCGCCCGCCGCTGCGGTGCCCGAGCCGTCGGCATTGGCCCTGGTGTTGCTGGCGCTGAGCGGCCTGGCTGCCAGCGTTTGGCGGCGCCGCCGGCACGCCCGCGTCTGAGGCCACCGGTCAGGCTGCGCCGGGCCCATCGGCTGTGCCGGGCCCATCGGCTGTGCCTGGCCCATCAGCCGGCCGCGCCAGCGCCCAGCTGCTGACGCGTCCGCGCTGCAGCGTCACCGTCACCGCAGCGCCCGAGGCGTCGGCCCAGCGGAACGATTCACTGCCGTTGCTGCTGTCGTCGGCGCTGGCCAGCTTCTCGCCCAGGCTGTGGGTCAGCAAGATCACGTCCATCAGCCGCATGCCGGCTTTCAGCCGCGCCTGCAGCATCACCGCACTGGCCACCGTGCCGACGGGCGCACCACCGGCCACACGCATCGCCCGCAATGCGCGGGTGAACTGCAGCAGCAGCCAGAACACGATGCCGGAAACGGCGAATGCCACGCCCTGCCAGCCGTATTGCAGCCAACCCAGCGCCACAGCGGCCACCGCCAGCGCCCAGCCCAGTCTTGCGTCCATCGCCTGGCGCCCCCTCTACAGCCCGCGCACCACGTCGATGGCTTCTTCGATGCGCTCGACCGCGTGCACCGTCAGGCCCTCGATGGGTTTCTTCGGCGCGTTGGCGCGGGGCACCAGCGCGGTGGCAAAGCCCAGCTTGGCGGCCTCGCGCAGCCGCTCCTGGCCGCGCGGGGCGGGCCGCACTTCACCGGCCAGGCCCACCTCGCCAAAGGCGAAGAAGCCCTGCGGCAGCGCCTTGCCACGCAGCGAGCCCTGGATCGCCAGCAGCACCGCCAGGTCAGCCGCCGGCTCACTGATGCGCACGCCGCCCACCGCATTGACGAACACGTCCTGGTCAGCGCATTGCACGCCGGCATGGCGGTGCAGCACCGCCAGCAGCATGGCCAGGCGGTCACGCTCCAGGCCCACCGACAGCCGACGGGGGCTGGGCCCACCGCTGTCCACCAAGGCCTGGATTTCCACCAGCAGCGGGCGGGTGCCTTCCAGCGTCACCAGCACGCAGCTGCCCGGCACCGGTGCGCCGTGGGTGGACAAGAAGATCGCGCTGGGGTTGCTCACGCCCTTCAGGCCACGCTCGGTCATCGCGAACACGCCGATCTCGTTGACGGCGCCGAAGCGGTTCTTGATCGCCCGCACCAGGCGGTGGCTGCTGTGGGTGTCGCCTTCGAAGTACAGCACGGTGTCGACGATGTGTTCCAGCACGCGCGGGCCGGCCAGCGCGCCCTCTTTGGTGACATGGCCCACCAGCACCGTGGTACAGCCGCTGGCCTTGGCCGCGCGGGTGAGTTGGGCCGCGCATTCACGCACCTGCGCCACGCTGCCGGGCGCGCTGGTGAGCTGGTCTGAATAAACGGTCTGGATCGAGTCGATGACGCAGAACTGCGGCTGCTCGGCCAGCAACGCGGCCTGGATCTTCTCCAGCTGGATTTCAGCCAGCACCCGCATGTGGGTGCCCGCCAGCCCCAGCCGGCGCGCCCGCAGCGCCACCTGGGCGCAGCTTTCTTCGCCGGTGACGTAAAGCACTTTCACCTGGCTAGAGAGGGTCTCGGCGGCCTGCAGCAGCAGCGTGCTCTTGCCGATGCCGGGGTCACCGCCGATCAGCACCACGCCGCCTTCGACGATGCCGCCGCCCAGCACCCGGTCCAGCTCGGGCTGGCCGGTGGGCGTGCGTGCCACGTCGGCGGCGTCGATGTCCGACAGCGTGGCCACCGCCTGCGTCTTGGCCAGGCTCTGGTAGCGGTGGCGGGCCGCGCCGCTGGCCTCGGCGATGGTTTCTTCCAGCGTGTTCCATTCAGCGCAGCCGGGGCACTTGCCCAGCCATTTGGGGCTGACTGCGCCGCAGGCGCTGCAGGTGTACTGGGTCTTGGCTGGCTTGCCCGGCTGCATCAGCGCTTGCCGTCAGCCGGCACGGCTGCCGCGCAGCTTCTGCACCACGAACAACAGCAGCGCCGCGCCGACCACCGATGCAATCCAGCCCGCGCCCTGGCCCGCCTGGTACCAGCCCAGTGCCTGGCCGACGAAGCCCGCCACCACCGAGCCGGCAATGCCCAGCACGCAGGTGAGGATCCAGCCCAGCTTCTGCTCACCGGGCAGCACGAAGCGGGCCAGTGCGCCCACGACCAGGCCGACGAGGATGGTTCCGATGATGCCCATGGTGCTATCTCTTTCAGGTTGGTTGATTTGGCATGTTAGATGCTGAAACTGCAGCACTCAGCCGGCGCTCAGCCGGCGCGCACCGGCACCCGCGGCGCCAGCGCGCACATCAGTTCATAGCCGATGGTGCCGGCGGCTGCCGCCACCTCGTCGATGGCCAGCACCGTGCCCCCTGGCCCCTGGCCCCACAGCGTGACCGCGCTGCCAAGGCCCGCCGCTGGCACCGGCGTCAAATCGACCGTGAGCATGTCCATCGACACCCGGCCCACGCTGCGGCAGCGCACGCCGTCCACCAGCACCGGCGTGCCGCTGGGGCACAGCCGGGGGTAGCCGTCGGCATAACCACAGGCCACCACGCCGATGCGCATGGCCGCTGGCGCGCTGAAGCGGCTGCCGTAGCCCACGCTGTCACCGGGTTGCAGGTCTTGTGTGCCGATCAGTCTGGAACGCAGGGTCATCGCTGGTTGCAAGCCCCAATGGGCAATGCCATGCGCGGGGAAATCGGGCGCGCTGCCGTAGCACAGGATGCCGGCGCGCACCCAGTCGGTGGCCAGGCCGGCGTGGCGCAGCACCGCCGCGCTGTTGCTCAGGCTGCGCTCACCCGGCAGGTCATGCGTGGCGGTGTTGAACACCGCCATCTGGTGGGCAATGCCGCGCTCGCCGTCGGCGTCGCTGAAATGCGTCATCAGCGAAATTTCATCGACCTGGGGCAATGCATTCAGCCGTGTCCAGGCCTGGCGGAAAGCGTCAGGGCGAAAGCCCAGGCGGTTCATGCCGCTGTTCATCTTCAGAAACACCCGGTGCGGGCTCTGCGTCTTGTGGCGGGCCAGCCAGTCGATCTGCTGGTTGTTGTGCACCACGTGCCACAGGTTCAGGCGCGAGCAAAGCTCCAGGTCACGCGGCTCGAACACGCCTTCCAACAGCAGGATCGGGCCGCGCCAGTCGAGCGCGCGCAGCGCTTGCGCCTCGGCCAGGTCCAGCAGCGCAAAGCCATCGGCAGCACGCAGGCCGGCAAAAGCGCGGCTGATGCCATGGCCGTAGGCATCGGCCTTGACCACCGCCCACAGCCGCGCGTCGGGCGTGCTGGCGCGGGCGCGCGCCAGGTTGTGGGCCAGCGCGTCGGGGTGGATCAGGGCTTCGATCGGGCGGGGCACGGCGGTTGGCGCAACGGTGGTGAATGACGCGATCCGGCAATTCTGACAGTGCCCCAGCGCCCACTCGGTCGGCCACTGCCTGCGTGCTATAACCGCGCCGCAGCCGGGCCATGCCTCCCGGGTTGGCGTGCATGGTGCTGCCTGATCGGCCCCCCTTGCGACCCGATTGGAGACACAGGTGGCCAACGCCACCGCAGCACAACGCAGCAGCGCGCCGGACCACGGATGAAAAAAGGCTTCTACACCATCATGGCGGCGCAGTTCTTCAGCTCGTTGGCTGACAACGCGCTGCTGGTGGCCGCCATTGAACTGCTGAAGTCGTCCAACGCCCCCAGCTGGCAGGTGCCGGCACTGGCGCCGATGTTTGCGCTGTTCTATGTGCTGCTGGCGCCGTTTGTCGGCGCTTTTGCCGATGCGGTGCCCAAGGGCCGTGTCATGTTCGTCAGCAACAGCATCAAGGTGCTGGGTTGCCTGATGATGCTGTTTGGCAGCCACCCGCTGCTGGCCTATGCGGTGGTGGGCCTGGGCGCGGCGGCTTATTCACCGGCCAAGTACGGCATCCTGACCGAGCTGCTGCCGCCGTCGCAGCTGGTCAAGGCCAACGGCTGGATCGAGGGCCTGACCATCGGCTCGATCATCCTGGGCATCCTGGTGGGCGGGCAGCTGGTGGGGCCCAAGCTGTCGGGCCTGCTGCTGGGTTTTGACCTGCCGTTCTTCAGCACCAGCATCAACACCCCGCCCGAGGCGTCGATCGCCACCATGGTGCTGGTCTACATCGTGGCGGCGGTGTTCAACCTCTACATCCCGCGCACCGAGGCGCCGCTGCGTGCGCTGGCCACCAACCCGGTCGATCTGGTGCGTGATTTCGCGCAGTGCAATTCACGCCTGTGGGCCGACAAGCTGGGCCAGATCTCGCTGGCCACCACCACTTTGCTGTGGGGCGTGTTTGGCAACCTGCGGGTGATCGTGTTTGCCTGGGCGGCCGCCGCGCTGGGCTACGGCACCACCCAGGCGTCGAACCTGGCCGGCGTGGTGATCCTGGGCTCGGTGGTGGGCGCGGTGCTGGCGTCGAGTTTCATGAAGCTCGACCGCGCGGTGGGCGTGATCCCGCTGGGCATCCTGGTGGGCTTCTTGATGATCGGCCTGAACCTGCTGACCAACATCTGGATGGCCGTGCCCTTCCTGGTGGTGATGGGCGCGGTCTGCGGCTACCTGGTGGTGCCGATGAACGCGCTGCTGCAGCACCGCGGCCACAACCTGATGGGCGCAGGCCGGTCGATTGCGGTGCAGAACTTCAACGAGCAGGCCTGCATCCTGGCGCTGGGCGCGTTCTACACCGGCATGGTCAAGTTGGGGCTGTCGGCCTTCACCGCGATTGCGGTGTTCGGCCTGAGCGTGGCGGCGGTGATGGAGCTGATCCGCCGCTGGCACCAGCGCAATTGCGTGGTGCACAGCGATGAGGTCGAGCGCTTGCTTGCCATTGCGCGGTCTGACAAGCATTGAGCACGCCTGCCCTGTCGCCTGCCGGCCGCGCTCTGGCGGTGCTGGCGCTGATGTTCAACGCCTTCACCTGGGGCGTGAGCTGGTGGCCGCTGCGCCAGTTGGCCGACATCGGCCTGCACCCGTTGTGGCTGACCGGCTTGGTCTACAGCATCGCGGTGCTGGTGCTGCTGGCCGCGCGCTGGCGGGCGCTGGCCGAGCTGCGGCACACGCCCAGCCTGTGGCTGCTGGTGCTGGCAGCGGGGGGAACCAATGCCTGCTTCAACTGGGCGGTGAGCATCGGCGACGTGGTGCGCGTGGTGCTGTTGTTCTACCTGATGCCGCTGTGGACCGTGCTGCTGTCGCGTTGGCTGCTGGGCGAGCGCATCAGCTGGCGTGGCGGCGTGCGGGTGGCGCTGGCGCTGGTCGGCGCGCTGGTGGTGTTGTGGCCCGCAGGCGGTGGGGGGCAGTTGCTGGTGTTGCCGAGCAACCTGCAACCCGGCCTGCAACCCAGCTTGCCCGATGCCCTGGCCGTGCTGGGCGGTTTCTGCTTTGCGCTGAACAACGTGCTGCTGCGCCGCGAGGCCCACCGCAGCGAACCGGCGCGGGCGCTGGCCATGTTCAGCGGCGGCGCGGTGGTGTCATTGCTGCTGGCGGCCTGGCTCACCAGCCGTGGCGTGGCCGGCGTGCCACCGGCGCTGGCCTGGGGCTGGGCGCTGGCGGTGCTGGGCCTGGCGGCATGGTTTCTGGTCTCGAACCTGGCGTTGCAATACGGCGCAGCGCGGCTGCCGGCCAACACCACGTCGGTGGTGATGCTCAGCGAAGTGTTTTTTGCCAGTGCATCGGCGCTGGCCCTGGGTGCGGGCACGCTGGGTTGGCGTGAGGCGGTGGGCGCGTCGATGATCCTGGGCGGCGCGCTGCTGGCGACAGTGCAGCGCGATTGAGGCGGGCGCTGAGGCTGGCGCTGAGGCGGGCGCTGAAGCTGGCGCCGAGCCCGGCGCCTCAGCGCGGCGGCAGCCCGGGCCGATGTGCGCCGTGCGGCCCGGGTGCGCCAAGCGGGCCCAGCGGCCGGTAGATGCCCTGGCGGCCCAGCAAGCGGTCCAGCGCCGGCAGCTCCAGCGGCTTGCCCAGGTAGGCCTCGGCGCCGGCCAGCGTGCCACGCACCTGGTCCACCGGGTCATGGAAGGCTGACACCATCACCACCATTGGCGCGCGTCCGCCCGGGTGGTGCAGGCGGTAGCGGATGCGGTGGCACAGCGCCAGGCCGTCGCTGCGGCTGTCGGGCCCCAGGTCGACGTCCAGGAACACCAGGCCGTAGACATGGTGGGTCAGCAGGTCGAGCGCGCGGTCACTGTGGCGGGCCAGGTCGGTTTCCAGCCCGTAGCCCTGCAACTGGCGCTTGAGGAAGTGCAGCGCCACTTCGCTGTCGTCGACCAGCAGCGCGCGCGGTGCAATCTGCGGGCGGCGCAGTGCGTCCAGCTCGCGGCGGCGCGCCTCTTGCGGGTCAAGCTGCGCCGGGTGGCGGCGCGCTGGCGTGGCATCGTCGTCGGCGCGGCGGCTGGGCTGCTCGGGCATGTCCAGTGCGCCCAGCGTGCCGATGGTGCGCAGCGCACCGCGCCCCAGGCTGCTGGGCAGCGTGAGCGGCAGCGGCGACGAGCGTGGGTTGTCGCGCCGCGCCATCAGTGACTCCAGCTCGCGCAGCACCTGGGTCTGGTCGATCGGCCGCATCATCCAGGCGGCGGCTTCGGGCGGCGCCAGCGCGCCGATGAACAGCGCGTCATGCACCCGGCCCAGGGTTTGCAGCAGGTTGAGCACGCCGGGCTCGTCGGCATCGGCAATCACCAGGTCGGCGTTGTCGGCGCTGAGCACATGCTCGAAGCGCGGCTGGCCCCGGCCGCTGCGCTGGAAGTACGACGCCAGCGCCTTGCGGTCGAAGGCGCTGAAGCCGAGGATGGCGACCGGGATCGGAGCAGGCATGGCCGGATCGGGGTGGTTGGGCTTGCAGTATGGCCCGACCGGCGCAGGGGCACCAGACCCAGCCCCGCCATGCCGTGTTTGCCCGGGGATACGATGCTTTCCCCAGCAACAACCCAGCCCCAAGCCATGCCCGACACCGCCCTGCCCGACATCGCCGTTGAAGACATCAGCGGCAAACCCGTGCGCCTGGCCGACCAGGCCGGCAAGGTGCTGCTGATCGTCAACACCGCCAGCCAATGTGGTTTCACGCCGCAGTTTGCCGGGCTGGAGAAGCTGTGGGCCAGCTACCGCAGCCGCGGCCTGGTGGTGCTGGGCTTTCCCAGCAACGAGTTCGGCGCGCAAGACCCAGGCAGCAACGACCAGATCGCCAGCTTCTGCCAGCTCAACTACGGCGTGAGCTTTCCGATGATGGCCAAGGTGCAGGTCAACGGCAGCGCTGCCCACCCGCTGTACGACTGGCTCAAGACCGAGGCCCCGGGCCTGCTGGGCAGCAAGGGCATCAAGTGGAACTTCACCAAGTTCCTGGTCGGCCGCGACGGCCGGGTGATCAAGCGCTACGCGCCGCAGGATGCGCCCGAGAAGCTGGCCGCTGACATTGAAGCCGCGCTCGGATAATTGGCTGCCGATCCACGTAAGCCCACCCTTTGTTCGAGCACATCCAGCCCTATGCGGGCGAACCGATCTTCGCGCTGGTCGATGCCTACAACGCCGACCCGCGCCCGGCCAAGGTCAATCTGTCGATCGGCATCTACTTTGACGAGCAGGGCCGCCTGCCG
>JANNMP010000769.1:0-2110 GCA_031398015.1 Burkholderiaceae bacterium | reverse complement strand
CGCTTGGTGGCCTGACGGACGGCCTGCGCGTTGTCCACAACCAAGCCCCGTGGACAACCCTGCGCCGTGTCTCTGCAATGCCTGTCCAATACCGGGAGGTTGCCTGATGAGCCCGCCCGGCCGCCCGAAGGGCGAATTCCGCAGTGCGGAGCACGAAGGTTTCCCAGTGAGCCCGCCCGGCCGCCCGAAGGGCGAATTCCGCAGTGCGGAGCACGAAGGTACCCAGTGACCGTGGCCGAACTGCACTACCGCGTCAGCGCGCCGGTGCTGGGCCACTTGCCCGGCCATCACCGCAGCCGCAGCGGCGACAGCGGTGTCGAGTTTCGCGGCCACGCGGCGTTGCGCGACGCGCCCGACCCGCGCCGGCTCGACCTGCACGCCAGCCTGCGCGACCCGTTCGGCGACTGGCGCGTGCGGCTGTATGCCCAGCGCATGTCGATTCCGGTGGTGGTGGTGGCGGATCTGTCGGCGTCGATGGGCTTCGAGGGCCGTCGGCGCAAGGCCGAGGTGCTGGCCGACTTCGTCGCCAGCCTGGCCTGGTCGGCCTGGCGCACTGGGGACCGCTTCGGCTTCATCGGCTGCGATGCCGTGGTGCGTGACGACTGGCTGCAAAGGCCCACCCGTGCGCGTGCCAGCGGCCAGGCGCTGGCGCAGGCCTTGCGCGGCTGGACGCCGACGGGGCTCACGGCACGCTCGGCAGACGGCCTGCTGCAGGCGCCACCGTTGCTGCCGAGGCAGCGTGCGCTGGTGTTCCTGGTCTCCGACTTCCATCTGCCGCTGCCGCAGGTCAAGGCCGTGCTGGCGGGGCTGGTCGCCCACGATGTGGTGCCTGTGGTGCTGTGGGACCCGTTGGAGTTCAGCGTGGGTGCGTCGCACGGCCTGTTGCACACGCTTGACCCCGAGAGCGGGCGCCACCGCCTGGTGTGGTGGCGCCCGGCCTTGCGCGAGCGCTGGCAGCGCGCCCACCTGGCGCGCCGCGACGCACTGCAGCAGGTCTTTGCGGCGCAGCGCCTGCGGCCGCTGTTTGTCGAGGGCGATTTCGACGCCGACGCCGTGACACGCCACTTCCACCTTTGACGATGCCAGCGATGCGCTCTGCGCCGGGCCACCTGCTGCTGCCGCTGCTGCTGCTGCTGCTGCTGCTGGCCATGCGCGCCGCGCTGGCGCAGGGCGGGCCGTCGCACGACATGGTCGAACCACGCGCGTTCGGCTACTCGGTGGGCGACCTGCTGCAGCGGCGCGTGCTGCTGCAGTTGCCGCCGGGTTGGGCGCTGGACCCGTCGTCGCTGCCCCAGGTGCGGCGCCCGGGGCAGGCGCTCGAACTGCGCGCGGCGCGGCTGCAGGGCGCCGAACTGCAGCTGGACTACCAGGTGTTCCTGGCGCCGACAGAGGTGCGCACGCTGGAGATGCCGCCGCTGGTGCTGCGGCTGGCGGGCCCGGCGGGTGCGCAGTCCCTGCGCATCGACGCCTGGCCGGTGACGGTGGCGCCACTGGTGCCGCTCGATGTGTCGCCCCGTGCAGGCCTGGGCGAGATGCGGCCCGACGCACCGCCGCCGGCGATCAACACCGAGGCGCGGCGTCTGCGCCTGGCGCTGTACGCCGCCGCACTGGCGCTGGCGGCCACCCATCTGGCGCATGTCTACATCGGCCTGCCATGGTGGCGGCGGCGGCAACGGCCGTTTGCGCAGGCCTGGCGCAGCCTGCGCCGTCTGCCGGCCGCCGCGCCTGCGCGGCAGCAGCAGCGCGAGGCCCTGCTGCTGCTGCACCAGGCCTTGAACGCCAGCGCGGGTGAAGTGGTGTTCGAAACCGGCTTGGCCGACTTCATCGCCGCGCACCCGCGCTTCGCCCCGCTGCACGATCGCCTGGCGGGCTTCTTCCGGCGCTCGCATGACGAGTTCTTCGCCGGCCGCAGCGCCCAGCCCGATCTGCCAGGGCTGCGCGCGCTGTGCCGCGCCTGCCGCAGCGCCGAGCGGGGCGGTGCATGAGACACGCCCGGCCGCCCTGTCGCCCGAAGGGCGAATTGCGCAGTGCGCAGTACGAAAGCAGCCCAGTGAGCCGACCGGGCTTCCCCAAGGGCGCGTTGCGGCGCACGCAGCACGCGGCCCTGTCG
>JANNMP010000766.1:0-2956 GCA_031398015.1 Burkholderiaceae bacterium | reverse complement strand
CGCTTGGTGGCCTGACGGACGGCCTGCGCGTTGTCCACAACCAAGCCCCGTGGACAACCCTGCGCCGTGTCTCTGCAATGCCTGTCCAATACCGGGAGGTTGCCTGATGAGCCCGCCCGGCCGCCCGAAGGGCGAATTCCGGCGTGCGCAGCACGCGGCCCTGTCGCGCCGGGGGCTTGCCCGATGAGCTTCGACGCGCCGGGCTGGCTGCTGCTGCTGCCGCTGGCGCTGCTGCCGTTGCGCGCGGCCAGCGGCGCGGCGCTGGCCAGCACCTGGCCGAGCACGTTGCCGCGTGACCGGGCCTCGGACCTGCTGCACTGGGCCTTGCGAGCCGCGGCCGTGCTGGCGCTGGCAGCGCTGGTGTTCGGCGTTGCCGGGCCGTACCGGCCCGAGGTGCAGGTGGAGCGGGTCGGCCGCGGCGCCGAGATCGTGCTGGTGCTCGACCGCAGCCGCAGCATGGACCAGGGCTTCGCAGGGGCGCGCCCCGCCACCGCGGTGACCGGCACCGGGCCGGAGGCGCTGGACCACTACGCGAAGCTGCGCGCTGCCGAGTCGCGCGAGTCCAAGGGCAAGGTCGCGCGCCAGCTGTTGTCGGCGTTTGCGCAGCAGCGGCCCGACGACCGCTTCGGGATGGTTGTCTTCAGCACCTTGCCGATGCGTGTGCTCGGCTTCACCCAGAAGCCGGAAATCATCCAGGCCGCCATCAATGCCGGCAACATCGGCCGCGGGCTGTCGGAGACCAACATCGCTCTGGCGCTGCAATCGGCCCTCGGCTTCTTCGACGACCGGCCCTACACCGGCTCGCGCATCGTGCTGCTGGTGTCCGACGGCGGCGACCGCCTCGACGCCGACGCGCGTGAGCGCATCACGCAGCTGGCGCGCAAGCTGCGCGTGGCGTTTTACTGGATCTACATCCGTTCGCCGCGAAGCCCCGGGCTGATGCTGGACCAGCCACCGCCACCGGCCGACGCCGACGCGGTGCCCGAGTTCCTGTTGCACCGCTTCTTCGAGTCGCTGCAGGTGCCCTACCGCGCCTACGAGGCCGACAACCCCGAGGCCTTGCAGAAGGCCATCGCCGATGTCAACCGGCTGGAGAACCTGCCCATCAGCTACCTCGACACCTTGCCGCGGCGCGACCTGTCGGCCTGGGCCTATGCCGCTGCGCTGGCGGCAGTGCTGGCGTTGCTGGCCGCCAACCTGGTGGAGATCCGGCGATGGGGCTGAGCCCGCAGCGCACCACCCGGCTGGTGCTGGGGTTGGCGGCGCTGCTGGGGGCCGCCCTGGCGCTGGAGGCGGCGCTGCTGTGGCGCGACACGGCGCGCAATGCGCAGATCGCTGCGGGCACGCCTGCGGCCGACACCACCGTGCCCGAGCTGCGCTTCGCGCAGGCGCACGCGCTCGCCGCCAGCGGTGCCGGTGATGCGGCGCTCAACGCCTACCGCGCGCTGCAGTCCCATCCTGTGCTGGGCGCCGCCGCGCGTTTCAACAGCGCCAACCTGCTGCTGCGCCAGGCCCTCGAACTGCGCGCCGGGCCGCAACCCGCGCTGGCACTGCCGTTGATCGAGCTGGCCAAGGAGCAGTACCGGGCCCTGCTGCGTCAGGATTCGCAGCACTGGGACGCGCGCTACAACCTCGAGCGTGCGCAGCGGCTGCTGCCCGATCCGCAAGACGATGGGTTCGAGCCCACCGCCGCGCCGCGCGAGCGTGAACGCGCGGCCACGACGATGCGCGCACAGACGCTGGGTCTGCCGTGACCTGGCGGCACCGGCTGCGGGCATCCTGGCACACCCGGCGTGAGCGCTGGTTGCTCGTCGGCGCCGCGCTGGCGCTGGGCCTGGGCTTTCTGCGCCCGACCGTTGCCTGGCAGCGTGCGGTGTTCGCGCAGGTCGTGGTGGTCGACATCACGCAGAGCATGGACGTGCAGGACCAGCGGCTGGGCGGCAAGCCGGTGTCGCGGCTGGCCTTTGCCAAACACGCGCTGCGCCAGGCGCTGCTGGCGCTGCCCTGCGGCTCGAAGATCGGCTGGGCGGTGTTCACCGAATACCGCAGCTACCTGCTGTTTGCGCCGGTGGAGGTCTGCGCCCACCTCGACGAGCTGCGCACCACGCTCGACGCCATCGACAACCGCATGGCCTGGGTCGGCGGCAGCGAAGTGGCCAAGGGCCTGTACAGCGGCCTGGCCATCGCCAGACAGCTGCCAGCCGCGCCGGCGCTGGTGTTCGTCACCGACGGCCACGAGGCGCCGCCGCTGAACCCGCAGCACCGCCCGGCTTTTGACGCCAAGCCCGGCGAAGTGCAGGGCGTGGTGGTGGGTGTGGGCGCCAGACTGCCTGCGCCGATACCGAAGACCGATCCGTCGGGCCGGCCACTGGGCTTCTGGGCTGCCGACGAGGTGCTGCAGAACGATCCACGCAGCCAGGGCCGCGGCGGCAGCCTCAGCGGCGAGCGCATGGTCGATGACGCTGCCCCGGCGGTGGCGCCCGCGCTGGACGCGACGCCAGGCAGCGAACACCTGTCGGCGCTGCGCGAGACCTACCTGCGCCTGCTGGCCGGCGAGACCGGCCTGGCCTTCCAGCGGCTCGACAGCGCCGAGGATCTGGTGGCGGCGATGACTGCACCGGAGTTGTCACGTCGCGTGTCCGTGCAAGCCGACGGCCGCGTGTCCCTGGCACTGCTGGCGTTGGCGTTGATGCTTTGGCGCCACTCACCGTCGCGCCGCGCGACGCACCGCATCTCAAGCGATGACTCAAGCCTGTCGGCCACACACTGACCGCTGGCGACCGGGAAGCGGCCTGCACTTCACTTCGCGGAGTTCGGCCAGACGCACCGCCGCGCCGAGTTGCGGGCGCTTACAGCTGGTTCAGCGGGATCGCGATGTCGACCACGTTGTTCGAGCCATCGAAGCTGCCGCGCAGCGTGGCCTTGCCGGTTGGCAGCTTGATGCTGTAGAGGCCGT
>JANNMP010000752.1:0-1718 GCA_031398015.1 Burkholderiaceae bacterium | reverse complement strand
TGGTGGTTGGCCTGGGCCGCGGTCTGCAGGTGATCGAATCGTTCGACGATCAGCACCCGCGCCAGACCGTGGCCAAGGCCAGCCGGCGCACTGCCCTGCCGCGCAGCGCGGCACGCCGCCACCAGCCAATCCTGTGCCACTTCGGTGACGCACTGACCGACGGCAAGCAGTTCTGGCTGACGCCCAAGGTGCTGCGCCTGGGCCAGGGCCACCTGGGCGCGGCGCGCCTGCCGCGCCAGGTGCAGCCGTTCATCCAGCGCTCGTCGATGGCCACCGGCGAGACGGTGAATGTCAGCGTGCTCGACGGCAGCGAGGTGGTCGACATCGCCCGCAGCAACAGCCCGCGGCTGGTGTCGATCGGCTTCCATGCCGGCACGCGGGTGCCGGCCCATGTGGTGGCGCCTGGCGTGGTGCTGCTGGCCAGCCTGGACGACGCCGCGCTCGGCGCCTGGGTGGCCGGCCATTGGCATGCCGGTGCAATCGCACAACTGGCCGCGTGAGGCCATCGAGGCGCGCCTGCTGCCGGCGCTGACCGACACCGCCCAGGTGCTGCGCGGCGTGCTGTGACACTGGGCCGCAGCGCCGCAGCGCCGGCCTACTTGCGCACGAAGCGCAGCACCATCTCGACGATGCTGTCGCGCCGCGCGCCCACCGCGCGTGGTGCGTCCATGTCGCGCTGGAAGATCAGCGCAAAGGTGTGGCGGTTGGCGACGTTGAACACCGACAGCGCGGAGATCGACATGTGCAAGTCCACCGGGTCGATGCCGGCGCGGAACACGCCCGACGCCACGCCGCGTTCATACAGCCGGCGCAGGCCGTCGATGGCCGGCACGTTCAACGCCCGGATGCTGGCGCTCTGCGCCAGGTACTGGCCGCGGTGGATGTTCTCGGTCATCACCAGGCGGATGAACTCGGGGTGGGCCAGCTGGTAATCGACGGTGAAGCCGACCAGGCGGCGCAGCCCGTCTTCGGGCAGCAGGTCGTCGAGCAGCAGCTCACCTTCAATGCTGCGCATGCGCCGGTAGGCCTCTTCCAGAACCGCCACGTACAGCCCCTCCTTGCTGCCGAAGTAGTAATAAATCATGCGCTTGCTGGTGCGCGTGGCCGCCGCAATGGCGTCGATGCGGGCGCCGGCCAGGCCCTTGTCGGCAAACTCGGTGATGGCCACGGCCAGGATGTCGGCCATGGTGCGCGCCGGGTCGTTGGTGCGCGGCGCCGGGGCGTCCGGCACCACGGCGGGCACGGCAGCCGACGTGGTGGCCGATGTGCTGGCCGACGTGGTGGCCACCACCACACGCGGCGGACGGCCACGGCGTCTTGGCGGGTTTTGTACTGGTTCGTTCATTGCCCGCCAGCTTAGCAGGCGGGCCGGATGGGCGTTTCTACAATCCAGCCACGATGCCAAGCACTTCAGCCGCCTGATGGCCTGGGCCATGCCCAGCCCGGCCCGGCGTGGGCAGGCCCAGCTGGTGGCCTGCCTGGGGCTGGCGCAGACGCTGTCCTGGGCCTCGTCGTTTTACCTGCCGGCGGTGCTGGCGCATCACATGGCGGCCGACCTGGGCCTGGCGATGCCCACCGTGTACCTGGCGTTCTCGGGCGCGCTGGTGGTGTCGGCGGTGGTGGGTCCGGCTGCCGGCCGGCTGATCGACCGGTTGGGCGGCCGGCCTGTGCTGATGGCCAGCAACGGCGTGTTTGCGCTGGGGCTGCTGCTGCTGGCG
>JANNMP010000749.1:0-9632 GCA_031398015.1 Burkholderiaceae bacterium | reverse complement strand
CGGCGCCAAACTCGGGCGTCATCACGTACATCGGTACGTCCACATGCGGAACAATGGCCGCATCGCCCTGGCCGATGCCCGACGTCTCCACCACGATCAAATCGAAACCAGCACATTTGCAGGCTGCAATCACATCGGGCAAAGCAGCGCTGATCTCGGAGCCGAAGTCCCGCGTGGCCAGGCTGCGCATGAAGACCCGCTGCTCGCCCGCCTTGCCCCATGGTCCTATGGCATTCATGCGGATGCGGTCGCCCAGCAACGCACCGCCGCTCTTGCGGCGGCTGGGGTCGATGCTGATCACCGCGATGCGCAGCGCGTCATCTTGGTCCAGGCGGATGCGGCGGATCAGCTCATCGGTGAGGCTGCTCTTGCCGGCGCCACCGGTGCCAGTGATGCCCAGCACCGGCGTCTTGACGGTCTTGGCCGCCGCATGCAGCGCGGTCACCAGGGCGGTGAACTTGGGGTCGGCAGCCTGGCCGGCTGCCGAGGCCTGGCCGTTCTCCAGCGCGGTGATCAGTTGCGCCAGCGCGCGCCAGGCGGCTTCGCTGTGGCCCTGGATGGCGGCCAGCGTGGTGGGCGCGTGGCCGCTCAGGTCGCGGTCAGCGCGCATCACCATCTCGCCGATCATGCCGGCCAGGCCCATGCGCTGGCCGTCTTCGGGGCTGAAGATGCGCACGCCGTGGCCGGCCAGCATCTTGATTTCGTCGGCCACGATGACACCACCGCCGCCACCGAACACCTGGATGTGTTCACCGCCACGGGCCTTGAGCAGCTCCACCATGTAGGTGAAGTACTCGTTGTGGCCACCCTGGTAGCTGCTGACGGCAATGCCCTGCACGTCTTCCTGCAGCGCAGCGGTCACCACCTCGTCCACGCTGCGGTTGTGGCCCAGGTGGATCACCTCGGCGCCCATGCCCTGCAGGATGCGCCGCATGATGTTGATGGCTGCGTCATGGCCGTCAAACAGGCTGGCAGCAGTGACAAAGCGCACCTTGTGCGTGGGCCGGTAGTTGGCCAGGGCCTTGAATTCGGCGGACAGGTCGGTCATGTCGGGTGTCTCCAGGCGGTTTGTGCGACGGTGCGTACTGCGTATTGCGGTCTGCGGTCTGCGGTCTGCGCGGCGGTGTGTGCTGTGGTCCGTATGGCGGGCATGGCGAGCGCAAGTGCCCAAGTCTAGGCCGGGCACAGCCTGGCGGCGATGGCGCAAACGCGCGCTGGGCTGAGCAGCTTTGCAGTCGCAAAGCAAACCAAGCGGCCCTGGCCATGCCTTGACGCGGCGTCGCTGGAAGCGCGGCTGTCCTTTTACCGCTGCAGCACGCCAATCAAGGCAAGAAATCCTCCAGCCGCGCGCCCACGCGCAGGCCATCGACCTGCCGGAAGTGCGCGTCCAGCGTCAGCAGGCCACAGCCGTGCTCCAGCGCATTGGCGGGGATCCAACGATCGTTGCTGAGGATAGGCTGGCCCCTGCGGCGCAAGGCGCGATGCACCAGCGCGTCGCTGTCGGCGGTGTTGGCGGTGAGCGGCAGCACCGCCACCTGGGGCGAGGCGAGAAAGCGCGACAGTTGCTCACGGTTGCTGGCCTCGCGGCTGCCAGCCGCAAAGCCAGCCAGCAGCTCACCCAGCACCACGGTGTTCAGCCGCAGTGCGCCGGCATGGGCAACAACCTCGACGACGGCAGTATCACCGCGCATGAGGGCCGATCAGGCATTGGTGTCGACCAGGATGGGGCGCACGGTTCACTTCCACAAGCCGGCGCCCATCGCACCAAACGCCGCCGTGGCTTGGTCAAAAGCCGGCGGACCTTGCCCGGCGCGCCCGGTCCTGCCGCAGCGCCCGCCGTCAAGCAGCCAGCGGCCGTGCCAGCGCTGCCTTCACCCGCACCGGCGTGAATGGCACCTCGCGCAGCCGCGCGCCGGTGGCGTCGAACACCGCGTTGCCGATGGCCGCCGGGATGGCGCAGGGCGCGGGCTCACCGGCGGCAAAGGTCGGCTGGTCGGGCCGGTCGATCAGGTCGACCTCGACACGCGGCACCTGGTCATGGCGCAGGATCGGGTAGCTGGCCCAGTCGCGTGACAGCACCTCGCGCCGGTCCCAGTGCACGCTTTCCATCAGCGTTCGGCTGACGGTCTGGATGGTTCCGCCCTCGATCTGGTTGATGGTGCCGTCGGGGTTGACCACCAGGCCGCAGTCATGCGCCACGCAGATGCGCTCGACCGTGACCTCGCCGGTCTTGCGGTTCACCGCCACCTCGGCCACCGCCGCCACATAGGTGTTGTTGTTGCTGTAGCGCAAGTAGCTGATGCCACGGCCGCGCGCGATGTCGCCCTGGGGGCCTGCCGGGTTGACGCCAGCGCGCGGCAACCAGCCGGCACGCGCCATCACCTTCTGCACCACGGCCACGGCACGTGGGTCTTTCAGGTAACGCAGCCGGTACGCGGCCGGGTCAGCCTGGGCGGCGTAGGCCAGTTCGTCGATGAAGCTCTCGTTGGCAAAGGTGTTCTCGATGCGGCCCGGGCTGCGCAGGTGCGCGCTGCGGAAGAAGGCTTTCTCGACATGGCGGGTGTTGACCCGCACATTGGGCAATGCATAGCCCAGGCCGGCGTTCTGGAACAGGAAGCCGACCCAGTTGCCCGAACGTGGCACGCCGGTCTCGGCGGCGGCCAGCAGCGGAAAGTCAAGCGGCTTGAAGGCGACGATGTGGTTCAGCGCAATCCAGAAGTCACCCTGCCAGGCGACGATGTCGCCGCGCGCGTCGAGCCCGGCTTCGAAATCCATCGACCGTGGTGGGCTCTTCGGTGAACGCGCCATCTCGTCGTCGCGCATCCACTGCACGCGCACCGGCTGGTTGGTCAACACCGCCAGCAAGGCAGCGTCGGCCGATGCGTCTTCATGGCCGTTGCGGCCGTAGCAGCCTGAGCCTTCCAGGTAGACGATGCGGATCTTGTCGGGCGCCAGGCCGACGATGGGTGCGATTTCGGTCACCAGCGAATGGGTGGCTTGTGATGCGCTCCACACGGTGAGCTGGCCGCCCTGGAAATCGGCCACCGCGCAGCTGGGGCCCATCGATGCATGGGTCTGCACCGCAAAGTCGTAGCGCGCTTTCAGCTTGCGCGGCGCGGTGGCCAATGCCGCTGGCGCGTCGCCGATGTTCTGCGTCAGCTCTTGCTTGGCCAGCGGTTGGGCGCGCCAGTGGTCGAACACTGTGGCCTGCTCGGGCAGCGGTTCGGCCGCGCCCCACTGCGTCTGGGTCGCGCGCATGGCCTTGACGGCGCCCCACTCGGTCTTGGCCAGCACGGCCAGGAAGTCGCCCTTGCGCACGGTGCGAACAAAACCGTCGACCTTCCTGGCCGCGCTGTCGTCCACCGCCAGCAGCGCTGCGCCCACCCTGCCGGGCCGCAGCACCCGCGCATGCAGCATGCCGGGCAGGCGCAAGTCATGCACGTAGGTCCATTCACCGCTCAGCTTGGCCGGTATGTCCACGCGTGGGATGGACTTGCCGATCCACTGGTGGTCGGCCGGCTTCTTCAGCACCACCTTGGGGTCGACCGCCAGCGCCAGCGGCTCGGCGGCGGCCAGCTCACCGTAGCCCACGCGGCGTGCCGGGTCAGCCTTGCTGAACACGGCGCCGTCTTTGCAGCTGGTGTCATCTGCCGCCAGGCCCAGCCTGGCCGCGCCACGGGCCAGCAAGGCAGCACGGGCGGTGGCGCAGGCGCGGCGCAGTTCCATGCCGCCCTGGGCAATGGTGGTGCTGGCGCCGGTGAGCCACTGGTCGGGCGTGGTGGCGGTGTCGCCCATCACCAGGGTGATGCGCTCGAACGGCATGTCCAGCTCGTCAGCGGCCAGTTGCGCCAGCGCGGTGCGCGAGCCGTTGCCCAGATCGACCTTGCCGACGTAGACGGTGGCGCGGCCGTCGGCGGCGATGGCCAGAAAGGATTCGGCGCGGGTCTTGTCCACCACCCTGGGGGGCGCCAGTGCCGGTGCCAGTGCCGGTGCCAGTGCCGGTGCAGCGGCGGCAGCCGTGCCAGCCCACGAGAAGCCGACGACCAGTGCGCCAGACGAGACCAGGAAGGCCCTGCGGTCGGTGTTGTGCATGGTGGGGCTCCCTTCAGGCGGTGACTGCTTGGCCAGACGCACGCTGCACCGCACGCACGATGCGCTGGTGCGTGCCGCAGCGGCACAGGTTCATCGCCAGGCCGTCGCGGATTTGCTGCACGTTGGGTTTGGGCGTGCGCTTCAACAGGTCGGCCGCCTGCATCACCATGCCGTTGATGCAGTAGCCGCACTGCGCCGCCTGCTCGTCGATGAAGGCCTGTTGCAATGGCGACGGCTTGGCGCTGCTGCCCAGGCTTTCGAGCGTGTTGACTGCCCGCTTGCCCACCACCGACACCGGCACCACGCAAGAGCGCACCGCCTGGCCATCGATGTGCACCGTGCAGGCACCACACTGGCCCAGGCCGCAGCCGAACTTGGGGCCGTGCAGGGCAAGCTGGTCGCGCAGCACGTACAGCAGCGGTGAATCGGCATCGGCCTGCACCGTGTGCCTGCTGCCGTTCACCTGGATGTCGAACCTGGCCATCGTGTGTCTCCTCGTTGTCGGGTTGGGTCAGCGCGCTTCAGCCCGCGCGCGGATCTGTTCAAAATCGTCTGGCACCGGGTGCAAGTCCAGCCGCCGCCCGGCCTTCAGCAACTGGCTGGGCACGTCATGGCCGATGAGTGCCGGCAGCCGCTGGCTGGCCGCCAGCAGGCGCGTCACATCGACACCGGTGTCGTAGCCCATCAACTCGAGCGCATGCACGATCTCTTCGGTGCAGACATTGCCGGTGGCGCCGGGCGCATACGGGCAGCCGCCGATGCCGCCGAACGATGCGTCGAAGCGGTCGGCACCAGCCGATATGCCGGCCAGCACATTGGCCAGGCCCATGCCGCGGGTGTTGTGGAAGTGCAGCGTCAGCTCGGTGCCGGCAAAGCGCGCGCGAAAGGCGCGCGTGAGCTGCGCCACCTGGCTGGGGTAGGCCATGCCGGTGGTGTCGCACAGCGTCACGCCGTCGGCGCCCATCTCGTCCACGTAGCGCGCGCACCAGTCCAGCACGTCCGCTTCGGCCACGTCACCTTCCATCGGGCAGCCGAAGCTGCATGACAGCGAGACGTTGACCTTCACCCCCGCCTGGCGCGCCACCGTGGCGGTTTGTGCCAGCGCCGCAAAGCTCTGCGCCTGCGTCATGCGCAGGTTGGCCAGGTTGTGGCTGACGCTGGCCGACATCACCAGGTTCAGCTCGTCGGCCTTCGATTCGATGGCGCGCTCGGCGCCGCGCACATTGGGCACCAGCGCGCTGTACACCACGCCCGGCGCACGGCGGATTTCGCGCAGCACGACCTCGGCGTCACGCAGTTGTGGAATGGCCTTGGGCGAGACGAACGACGTGACCTCGATCTTGGCCAGCCCGGCGTCTGACAGTGCATCGACCAGCGCAATCTTGTCGCTGCTGGCAACGAACTGCTGCTCCACCTGCAGGCCGTCACGGGGCCCCACTTCCTGCATCCAGATGCGTTGGCGCGCACCGTCCCACACGCTGCTTGTTGTCGTGTTCATGCCACCACCTTCCTGCCGCGCAACGCAGCGATCTGTTCGTTGGAAAAGCCGATCTCGCCCAGCACCGCGTTGGTGTCGTCGCCCAGCCTGGGCGCCGAGCTGCGCACGCTGCCTGGCGTGCCCAGCAGCTTGGGCACGATGCCTGGCACGGCCACGTCATGGCCATCGCGGGTGCGCTGGGTCAGCACCATGTCGCGGGCCTGGTAGTGCGGATCGTCGGCGATGTCTTTGGCGGTGTAGACGCGGCCTGCCGGCACCTTGGCCTCGGCCAGCACGGCCAGCGCTTCGGCCGAAGGGCGCCCCAGTGTCCAGGCTTCGATGGCGGCATCCAGCTCCTGCACCCGCTGCACGCGGCCGGCGTTGTCGGCCAGCGTGGCGTCATGGCCCAGATCGTCACGGCCGATGGCCGCCATCAGGCGCTTGAAGATGCTGTCGCCGTTGCCGGCGATCACCACCACGCCGCCGTCGGCACAGCGGTAGGCGCTGCTGGGCGCGATGCCCGGCAGCGCGCTGCCCGCAGGCTCACGCACCACACCGAAGGCGCTGTACTCGGGGATCAGGCTCTCCATCACGTTGAACACCGCCTCGTGCAGCGCCACGTCGATCACCTGGCCTTTGCCGCCATTGACCTTGCGGTGGTACAGCGCGGTGAGCACGCCGATGGTGCCGTGCAGCGCGGCCAGCGTGTCGCCGATGCTGATGCCGCAGCGCACCGGCACGCGGCCCGGCTCGCCCGTCAGGTGGCGCAGGCCGCCCATGGCCTCGCCGATCGAGCCGAAGCCCGGCAAATCACGGTACGGCCCCGTCTGGCCATAGCCGCTGATGCGCAGCATGACCAGGCCCGGGTTGCCCTGGGCCAGCTCGGCATACGACATGCCCCAGCCTTCCAGCGTGCCGGGGCGGAAGTTCTCGATCAGCACGTCGGCCTGGGATATCAGCTGCTTGGCGATGGCCTGGCCTTCCTTGCTGCGCAAGTCGAGCGCGATCGAGCGCTTGTTGCGGCTCTGCACCTGCCACCACACCGAGGTGCCGTCCTGGATCAGGCGCCAGTTGCGCAGCGGGTCACCGGCGCCGGGCGCCTCGATCTTGATCACGTCGGCGCCAAATTCGCCCAGCGTCTTGCCGGCAAACGGGCCGGCAATCAGCTGGCCCATCTCGATCACTTTCAGGCCTTGCAATGCTGCGTGCGTCAAAGTGCTTGTTGCCATGCGCTGGGTTCTCCTGTTCAAGCAAACGCCGCGGAACCGGCTTTGCCGGGCCGCTGGGGTTGCCCCCTTGAGGGGGAGGCGGCGAAGCCGCTTCGGGGGTGGGCCATCAATCCACCGTGGCGCCGCTGTCCTTGACGATCTTGGCCCACCTGGGCAAGTCGTCCTTGACCAGCGCGGCAAACTGCTCGGGCGTGCCCTTGAACGGCTCGCAGCCCACGGTGGCCAGCTTGTCCTTGGTGTCGGGTGCGTCCAGCACCTGGGCCACCGCCGCCTGCAGTTGCGCCACGATGGCCTTGGGCGTGCCGGCCGGCGCAAACAGGCCGTACCAGGGCGTGGAGCCGAAGCCATTGATCGTCTCGCCGATGGTGGGCACGTCGGGCAGGGCGGCGACGCGCTTCTCGTTGACCACGCCCAGCACCTTCAGCTTGCCGGCCTTGATGAACGAGATCGACGACGGCAGGCTCTGCACGCTGACTTGCACCTGGCCGCCCACCAGATCGGTCACCGCTGCTGATGCGCCCTTGTACGGCACATGCGTCAGCTCGATGCCGGCGGCCTTGCCCAGCATCTCGCCGATCAGGTGGTTCAGCGTGCCGTTGCCGGCCGAGGCGATCATGTATTTGCCCGGCGCGGCCTTGGCAGCGGCAATCAGCTCGGCCACGGTCTTGGGCGCGAAGCTGTTGTTGGCCACCAGCACATAACCGGCGGTGGCCACTGGCGTGATCGGGTCGAAATCTTTCACCGGGTCAAAGCCGGTGCTCTTGTACAGCGACGGGTTGATCACATGCGCGCTGTTGACGGTGAGCATCAGCGTGTAGCCGTCGTTCTTGGCTTTGGCCGCAGCGGCGGTGCCGATGTTGCCGCCGGCGCCGGGCTTGTTGTCGACGATGAATTGCTGGCCCAGCGCCTCGCTGAGCTTCTGCGCCACGATGCGGGCAATGGTGTCGTTGGCGCCGCCTGGGGCCTGCGGCACGATCAGCGTGACCGGGCGGCTGGGGTACCTGTCCTGCGCCAGGGCGCTGCTGTTGACGCCCAGGGCGGCCAGGGCGGCCAGCGTGATGGCGGCCGCGTGACGGCGGTTGAAGTGCATGGTGTGTGTCTCCGTGGATCGGTGGGTGGAAAGGCGGCGTGGGTCAGCTGAACAGCCAGGGCTCGACGGCACGCCGGCGCGCCTCATAGGCGCGGATGGCATCGGCCTTGGCCAGCGTCAGGCCGATGGGGTCCAGGCCGTGCAGCAGGCGGTGCTTGCGCTCGGGGTCGATGGCAAACGCGATCGGCGCCAGGCCCTCGGGCGCCAGCGTCTGCGCCGCCAGGTCGATCACCCAGCGCTGGCCTGGCCGGTCGGCCACCAGGTTGAACAAGCGCTGCACCGTGGCGGCATCCAGCACGATGGGCAGCAAACCGTTGGTGAAGCAGTTGCCGAAGAAGATGTCGGCAAAGCTGGGCGCCACCAGCGCGCGGATGCCAAACCCGTGCAGTGCCCAGGGTGCGTGCTCGCGGCTGGAGCCGCAGCCGAAGTTCTCACGCGCCAGCAGGATCTGCGCGCCGGCATAGGCCGGCTGGTTGAGCGCGAAATCGGGGTTGCGGGGGCGCTGGCTCACGTCCTGGCCGGGCTCGCCGCGGTCCAGGTAGCGCCATTCATCGAACAGGTTGTCGCCAAAGCCGGGGCGGCGGATCGACTTCATGAACTGCTTGGGAATGATGGCGTCGGTGTCGACGTTGGCGCGGTCCAGCGGCACGACGACCGCGTCCAGCGTGGTGAAGGCTTGCATCACAGCGTCTCCCGGCCCACATCGACAAAGTGGCCGGCGATGGCAGCGGCGGCGGCCATTGCCGGGCTCACCAGGTGGCTGCGGCCACCGGCGCCCTGGCGGCCCTCGAAGTTGCGGTTGGAGGTGGACGCGCAGCGCTCACCCGGCCCCAGGCGGTCAGCGTTCATGCCCAGGCACATCGAGCAGCCCGGCTCGCGCCATTCGAAGCCGGCGTCGGTGAACAGGCGGTGCAGGCCTTCGGCCTCGGCCTGCGCCTTCACCAGGCCCGAGCCGGGCACCACCAGCGCCTGGCGAATGCCCGCTGCCACGCGCTGTCCCTGGATGACCGCTGCGGCGGCACGCAGGTCTTCGATGCGGGCGTTGGTGCATGAGCCGATGAACACCTTGCTGGGCCGGATGGCGGTGATCGGCGTGCCCGGCTCAAGGCCCATGTAGGCCAGTGCGCGCTGCATGCCGGCGCGGCGCACTGGGTCGCGTTCTTGTGCCGGGTCGGGCACCACACCGTCCACCGCCACCACCATGTCGGGCGAGGTGCCCCAGGTGACCATGGGGCGCAGCGTGCTGGCGTCGATGTGCAGCACGCGGTCGAAGTGCGCGCCGGGCTCGCTTGACAGTGTTCGCCAGTGGGCGACTGCAGCGTTCCACCGCGCGCCCGCCGCTGGGTCATGGGGCAATGCGCCGCCCGGCGCGTAGGGCCGGCCGCGCAGGTAGTCGATGGTGGTGTCGTCCACCGCCACCAGGCCCACCCGCGCGCCGGCCTCGATGGCCATGTTGCACAGCGTCATGCGGCCTTCCATTGACAGCGCGCGCACGGTGCTGCCGCTGAACTCGATGGCAAAGCCGGTGCCACCGGCTGTGCCCAGGCGGCCGATGATGGCCAGGATCAGGTCTTTGGCGGTCACGCCCGGCGGCAGTGCGCCGTTCACCATCACCTGCATCGTCTTCATCGGCCGCATGGTCAGCGTCTGCGTGGCCAGCACATGCTCGACGTCCGATGTGCCGACACCAAACGCCAGCGCGCCAAACGCGCCATGTGTGCTGGTGTGTGAATCGCCGGCCACC
>JANNMP010000746.1:0-12571 GCA_031398015.1 Burkholderiaceae bacterium | reverse complement strand
GCGGCGTCGAAGCTGGCGCGGTAGTGCGCCACGTTGTCGTAGGCGCGCGCCAGCGTGGCTTGCAGGCGCTGCAGCTGCAAGGCGCTGATCTCGTCGCGGCTGGCGGTCTCGATGGCTTCCAGATCACCGGGGGCGGGTTGGCGCACGGGCATCGGTGGTCTCCGGTGGCTGGGGTGGCTGGGGCGGCTCAGGCCGCTGGCAAGACTGGCTTGCCACGCGCAGTGTGGCTGCGGCCACGGAACACCGCAATGCGTTCACCGCGCTGGTTTTGCACCAACACGTCATACAGCCCGGTGCGGCCGGCCTTGTTCACTTCAACGCAGGTGGCGCTCAGCACATCGCCCAGGCGGCCGGGGGCCAGCAGGTCCACCGTGAAGCCCGAGGCCACCGTCAACTCGTTGTGGCTGTTGCAGGCAAACGCAAACGCACTGTCGGCCAGCGTGGTGATCAGCCCGCCGTGGCAGATGGCGTGGCCGTTGAGCATGTCCTGGCGCACCACCATCTGCAGCACTGCGCGGCCCGGGCCGATGCTGCTGACCTGCATGCCCAGCAGCTTGCTGGCGTGGTCACCAGCCCACATCGCATCACGCACTTGCTCGGCCAGGGCCTGGGCGGCGCTTGGGGATGGGGATGGTGATGGAATGGTCTCGGTCATTGGCTGTGATCGGTGTGTGCTGCGTTCTTGCTGGTGATTGGTTTACAAATTCGACCAACCGGTCGGTCAATCTTAAGCGGCAGCTGGGTTGCGCTGCAAGCCCGGCGTGCCCGTGTTAACCCGGATTCAAGGCCCTGGACATGTCGAGCGCCACCCGACCTGGCGATACTTCAAGATCAAGCAACCTTGCCGCGACTCCAGGAGCCACACCATGCCCGACACCAGCTTCCAACAGTTTGAAACCAACGCCCGCGCCCAGGGCTTTGACGAGGTGCTGCAGCGTGATTGGGCGCCAAGCGTGGTGACGGGCACCCACAGCCACCGCTTCGACGTCAGCGCCCAGGTGCAGCATGGCGAGTTCTGGTTGACGGTGGGCGCAGACACCCGCCACCTGCGGGCCGGCGATGTGTTCACGCTGGACCGCGACATCCCGCATGCCGAGCGCTACGGCGCCGAAGGTGCCTGCGTGTGGGTGGCGCGGCGCAACCCGGTTTGACGGCAATGCGGCGGGCGACAATGCCGGCCTGCCAAAGCCACAGCCGCCCAGCGGCGACCCCATGCCTGACCTGCCCGCTCTGCCCGACCAGCCCGACCTTGCCCATGGCCAAAGCGCCGACGCCACAGCGGGGCCGCTGACCGCAGAGCCCGCGCCGTTGTTGGCCGAGCCCGCGCCGCTGGCGGCCGAGCCCGCGCCACTGGCGGCCGAGCCCGCGCCGGTTGTCGATTCCGCACCCGATGCCGCTGCCGTGATGCCCGAGACCGAAGCCGCAACTGTCCCGGCAGGCGGCCAAGCCCCCAACCTGCCCTTGCTCAGCCCGGCGGCCTGCGCCGACCTGCTGCGCCAGCATTTCCCGGCGCTGTTCAGCGGCCCGGCCAAGCCGCTGAAGCTGCGCATCCAGCAAGACATCCAGCAGCGTGCGCCGGGTGTGTTCAGCAAGGCCACGCTGTCGGCATTCTTCCGCCGCCACACCGGCAGCACGCCGTACCTGATTGCGCTGAGCAAGGCCAGCCAGCGGTTTGACCTGGACGGCCAGCCGGCCGGCGAACTGAGCGCCGAGCACCGTGATCTTGCCCAGGCCGAACTCACCCGCCGGCGCGCGCTGACGCGCGAGCGTGAGCAACAAGCCCAGGCCCAGCAACGCGCCTTGCAGCGCCAGGCCCAACAGGCTGAGCATGCCAAGCGCCAGGCCGACCACCAGGCCAACCACCAGGCCAACCACCAGGCCGAGCATGCCCAGGTCATTGCTGAGCAACGGGCCCAACACCTGGCCCAGCAAGCCGCACAACGCGAAGCCCAGCGCGTCTTGATGGCGCAGCAAGCCACTGACATGGTCGGCCGCCAGGAGCGCGCGGCCATGCTGCGAGATTTCCAGCGCACCACCCTGACGCTGGCCAACTTCTGCGTGCTCAAGCGCACCACGCCTGACGCCTTGAATCCGATCCTGGAGCAGGCCCGCAAAGAGGCTGCCGAAGCGCCGCCGCTGCCGCAGCGCCAATGGGACGAGCGCCGTGGGCCACCGGCGCACCGTGGCAACCAGCGTGGCAACCCACGTGACAACCCAGGTGAGAACCAACGTGCCAACCAGCCCAGCGGGCAACGCACCGGGCCACCCGGTGAGCAGCGCCCCAGGCCAGCGCGCGACGACCGCCGCCCGCCGCGCCCGCCCGGCGCCCAGCCGGTCAACAACGGGCCACGCGGCCCACGCGGCGGCGGCAGCAGTCAGTCGTAGAGGATGCAGCGGTCGGCGCCTGTCAGCGGCGTGCCGTCGAGCACCGCGCCAGGCTCGGCGCCAGGGCGCCACATCAGCACGGCTTCGATCTGCCGCGCCAGCGTGATGTCTTTGGCGGTGATGCCGGCGGCATCGTGGGTGTTCAGGCGGATCAGCATGCTGGCATCGCCGACCTGCAATGACGGGTGGTGCCACGCCGCCTCGGCCAGGTGGCCGATGGTGTTGACCACCATCAGCGTGGCCTTCCAGCCGCTGGTGCGCACGGTGCGGCAGATGCGCCGCCACCCTCGCCGGCTTACAAGGTCCAGCGTGGAAGCTGGGCCGCGAGTTCGTCTGACACCTGCGTGTCGCTCAAGACTGGGGTTTGCATTTCAGTGGCGCCCGGCCGTCCGAAGCCATTGACCGCCCGCTCGGGGGCTGAGCCCGCGCGCAAGGGCCCGGCAGGGGCCTGGTGGCTGGCGAGGGCTAGACGGCATGCAGGCCGTCTGGCAGCAGCGAAGCGACGTGGCGGCAGTTTCATTCCAGCGCACCGCCGGCAGCGCGATCAGCCGCAACTCGCGCAGCCGGTTGGGCAACAGGCATTCCTGCAGACCAGCGCGTGAGCGTCCAACGCGCCACACCGATTCAAGCCCGATGCAGGGTTTGCGCCAGGGCCCAGGCCTGCTCGGCCAGCGGCCGGGCGCGTTTGCCCGATTCCAGCGCCGCCGGGTTGCTGGCATTGCCCTGCAAGGCCCGCCCCAGGATGCCCTGCAGGATGCCGGCCAGGCGGAACATGTTGAAGACGATGTAGTAGCCCCAGTCATCGGCGCTGATCTGCCGGCCGGCCTGGCCGGTGCGCTGCAAATAAGCCTGCAGGTCCGCGGCCTCGTCAGGGATGCCGAGCGCGGCCAGGTCGGCCCCGGCCAGGCCACGGCTGGTGGGCCCGTTGGCCATGTGCCAGACCATGCAGTGGTAGGCAAAGTCCACCATCGGGTCACCCAGGGTCGACAGCTCCCAGTCCAGCACCGCCAGGATGCGTGGCTCGCTGGGGTGGAACATCACGTTGTCGAGCCGGTAGTCGCCATGCACGATGCGCACCACGCCTTCGGCTGGCTGGTGCTGCGGCAGCCAATCGATCAGTGACTCCATCGCGGCGATGGTCTCGGTCTCGGCGGCGCGGTATTGCTGCGTCCAGCGCTTGACCTGGCGTGCCAGAAAGGCCTCGGGCTTGCCAAAGCCGGCCAGGCCGATGGCCAGCGGGTCAACGCTGTGCAGCGCGGCCATCACCCGGTTCAGCTCGGCGTAGATGGCGCCGCGTTCGGTGGCTGTCATGCCGGGCAGGGTCGGGTCCCAGAGCACACGTCCGTCGACGCAGTCCATGACATAAAACGCGGTGCCGATCACCGCCGGGTCTTCACACAGCACATGGGTTCGCGCCACCGGCACGCCTGTGCCGGCCAATGCGCTGATGACACGGAACTCACGGTCCACCGCATGGGCCGACGGCAGCAGCACACCCGGTGGCTTGCGCCGCAACACATAACGCTGGCCATCAGCGGCGCTCAGCATGAAGGTGGGGTTGCTCTGCCCACCCTTGAACTGCGCCACGTTGATCGGCCCGGCCGCCAGCGCCGGCATGTGGGCATGCAGATACGCCGCCAGCCGGGCTTCGTCAAAGGCATGCTGCGGCGCCACCGGCCGCGTGCCGGTGAACTGGTTGAAGCTGGGGTTGGCGTCAGCGGGGGCGTCGGTGCTCATCGTCGGTCTCCTCAGGTTGTCTGGTCCAGTGAAACAGAGAAATCGGATCCGATTTCTCTGTTTCACTGGACTATGGCCGGGGCGCCAGCAGCCCCAGCAGCAGTGGGCGGGCCAGCAGCGCCTGCAGCGCGGGCGGGCCGTCGCCGGGCAGCCAATGTTCCACCTCAGCCAGGGCATTGACCAGCCCGCTGATCAACAGGCTGGCCACCGCCGGGTCCACCATGCGGATGCTGCCATCGGCCTGGCCGGCCACCACCATCGCCGCATAGCGCTCGCCCAGGCGGTTCATGGTGGTGTATTTCTGCCAGCGCAACGCGCCGGGCAGCTCGGTCCAGGCAGTCAGGCGCAGCAGCGGGCCCAAGGCCGAGGTCTGCAGCGCCACCAGCGGCAAGGTGGCCGCCAGCAGGCATTGCCAGCCATTGCCACCCTCGTTGCCGACCTGGGCCAGCGCCTGCCACTGCACTGCACGGATCAGCGCAAAACTGCGCTCGAAGCAGTCGTCGATCAGGTCATGCTTGGTGTCGTGGTGGTGGTAGAACGAGCCCTTGGTCAGCGCCAGCGCAGCGGCGATGCGCTCCACCGACGCACCGCCCACGCCATGGTCATTGACCAGCCGGGTGGCGGTGCGCAAATAGGCCTCACGCATGGGGTCATCAGTGTCGGCGGCCGCCGGTTCGGCCAGCGGCGGCGGCGCGGCCATGGGCTCAGCCGGCCAGGCCTGGCCAGGCGCGGCCAGGCCGTGCAGCAGCACATCGGCCATGGCCGCCGCCACACGTGGGTAGTCACTGGTCTCGTAGCGGCCCAGCCAGGCGCGCGACCACTGCAGTTGCGACAGCAGGCCGTGGCAGCGGGCATTCAAGGCCTGGCGCGCCAGGCTCAGGCGCGGTGGCAGGGCCACGCCGGCCCCCACCTCACCCACATGCAGCAGCGTGCGCAGGCGGCGGAACATCGCCACGTAGGCGGCAAACGCCGGCTCGGCCTGCGGCTGCGGCAGCGCGCGCATGTCACCAAAGAAGATCAATGCCGGCCGCAGCCGGTCGTCGATGGCCGCCAGCAGCGCCACATAGCCCTGCACCAGCGCGCGCACGCGCCCGGCCAGGTCAGCGGCGGGCACGCGCTGATGCACCTCGTCGATGACGCCTTCGATGGCGGCGATGCTGCGCATCAGGCAGGCCTCGACCAGGTCTTCTTTCTTGCGGTAGTAGTAGGTCAGGCTGTTGGTGGCCAGGCCCACGCTGGCCGCCACCTCCGACAAGGTGCCGGCCCGGATGCCGCGCCGGTTGAACAGCCGCGCCGCGCCGTCGAGGACCAGCTCACGCTTCTCGGCAAAACGCAGCGTGCTGCCGGGCGGCTGGGTCATCGTGTGGGCACCAGGCCGGCCAGCAGGTCGGCAAATGCCAATGGCTGGTCGACCATCACATGGTGGTCGGCGTCGGGCAGCTCCAGCACCGGTGTGCCGGGCGGCGCCAGGCTGCGGGCATGGTCCATCAGCGCTGGCGTCAGCAGCCGCGAGCGGCCGCCGCGCACCAGGGTGATGGGGCACTGTGCGGCTGCCAGATCGCGGTAGGGGCGGCCGAACTCGAAATGGCGGAACACGAACGGGTCGAATCGCCACACCCAGCCGGGTGCGCCACTGGGGCCGGCCACCTGCTTGAGCCCACGCCGGGCGATGACATCGGCAACCCAGGGGTGGGCGCAGCCTTGCGGCGGCAGCAGGCGAAAGCGCTGCAGTGCCTCGGCCTGGCTGGCATAGACCCGCGCCGAGCGAAGGTTCTCGGCGCGGTGGCGGCGTGCGCCGTCGGCCTCGGGTGGTGGCCGCAGTGGGGTGTCGATGACCACCGCGCGCGCCAGGCGGCTGCCATGTGCGGCGGCCACACGCATCAGCGGGAAGCCGCCGAACGAATGGGCGGCAAACACCGGCTTGACCGCCGCCGCGAACAGCCCCGTGGCCTCAGCCACCGCCAGCGCTTCATCGGCCCATTGGGCCACGCTGTACTGGGTGCGCCAGCCCGAACCACCCATGCCCGAGAAGCTGAGCGCCACCACCCGCCGGCCGGCCTTCAACAATGGCGCGATGAAGCTGTACCAGTCGGCATGGGCGCCGTTGCCGTGCAGCAGCAGCAAGCCCGGGTCGCCCACGCGGCCCCAGGCCAGGGCCTCGATGGGCGCACCTTGCACCGGCACATGTTGGCGCTGCGGCGCGTCGGCCAGCGCCTGGGTGAACCAATCGGGCGCCGGTGGTGGCTGGCCGTTGAACGCTGCCAGCGGCGGCGGAAAGCCTGGTGAAGGCGCACGCTGGCTGGCCATGGTGGGCGTGCAGTGGGTACGCGACAGTGGGGCGATGGCTGGACGGTCTTCGGCGCCGTTCAGCGCCGTTCAGCGCCGCGCGGCCAAGGCCAGCGCCAGCTCATTGCCACCCTGGGCCGCACCGCTGCCGGGCACCTGGCTGGCGCTGCGCTCGGCCACCCGGGCCCAGGCGGCGGCCAGTTGCTCGGGTGTGTCGGCGGCCTGCCCCAAGTGCAGGCCTTGTGTCAGCGTGATGTGCGCGGCCTCGAACGTGCCGGCGCCAGCACAGGCGATGGCCCGGGTGGGCGCGTCGGCCGAGACCAGCCACAGCAGGGCCGGCACCACGGCCTCGGGCGTCAGCAGCGCCAGCGCTTCGGGCGGCAGCAGGCCTTCGGTCATGCGGGTGGCGGCGGTGGGGGCCAGGCAATTGACGCGGATGTCGCTCTTGGCGCCTTCGATGGCCAGCGTCTGCATCAGGCCGACCAGCGCCATCTTGGCCGCGCCGTAGTTGGCCTGGCCAAAGTTGCCGAACAGGCCGCTCGACGAGGTTGTCATCACGATGCGGCCGTACTTCTGCGCCTGCATCAGCGGCCACACCGCCTGGCAGGCATGCACCGCGCCCATCAGGTGCACATCGATCACGGCGCGGAAGTCATCCAACGCCATCTTGGCGAAGCTCTTGTCGCGCAGGATGCCGGCGTTGTTGACCAGGATGTCGACCCGGCCCCAGGCTTGCACGGCCTGATCGACCATGGCAGCCACCGCCGCCGGGTCAGTGACCGAGGCGCCGTTGGCCAGCGCCTGGCCGCCGGCAGCCACGATCTGGTCCACCACCGACTGCGCCGCCGTGGGCGAGCCACCATTGCCGGCCGTGGTGCCGCCCAGGTCATTGACCAAGACCTTGGCACCACGTGCGGCCAGCGCCAGCGCATGGGCCCGGCCCAGGCCGCCGCCGGCCCCGGTGACGATGGCCACACGGCCGGTGAAATCGAGCGTCATGGAATGCTGCACCGCGTTGGGTGATCGGGTATGGATTGGCGTTTGGTTATACCGTAAGTACCAATGGCTTCCAGGGCCAGGCCTTGGAAAGATCGGTGTGGCAAACCCTGAAACCCCGCGAGCCCACGCTCCAGCAAGGAACACCATGCAACTGTTCAATCTGCAAGGCCAGGTGGCCCTGGTCACCGGCTCATCCCGCGGCATCGGCCGTGCCATTGCCGAGCGCCTGGCCGAGCACGGCGCCAAGGTCGTGATCTCGTCGCGCAAGCAAGATGCCTGCGATGCGGTGGCCGCCGCCATCAATGCCCGCCATGGCGCCGGCACCGCGCTGGCCATGGCCGCCAGCATCAGCAACAAGGCCGCGCTGCAGGCCTTGGTGGACAAGACCCTGGCCACCTACGGCCGCATCGACACCCTGGTCTGCAACGCCGCCAGCAACCCCTACTACGGGCCGCTGGCCGGCATTGCCGACGAGCAGTTCCACAAAATTCTGGAGAACAACATCGTCGCCAACAACTGGCTGGTGACGATGGTGGCGCCGCAGATGCAAGCCCGACGCGACGGCAGCATCGTCATCGTGTCGTCGATCGGCGGGCTGCGTGGGTCCACCGTGATCGGCGCCTACTGCATCAGCAAGGCCGCCGACATGCAGCTGGCGCGCAACCTGGCCTGCGAGCTGGGGCCGCACAACATCCGCGTCAACTGCATCGCGCCGGGCTTGATCAAGACCGACTTTGCCAAGGCGCTGTGGGACAACCCGGAGCAACTGGCCGCGCGCAATGCCGAGACGCCGCTGCGCCGCATCGGCGAGCCCGACGAGATTGCCGGCGCTGCGGTGTACCTGGCCGCGCCGGCCAGCCGCTTCATGACCGGGCAGTGCCTGGTGATCGACGGCGGTGTGACGATCTAGATTTACGATGCCGGGCAGATGCCCAGCACCGCCCTCACCTGGATCGACGAGCACAGCCCGCTGCCACCCACGCAGCGCGCGCTGGGCCCCGGCAGCCAGGCCCCCGGCCTGCTGGCCGCCGGTGGCCGGGTGACGCCGCAGCGGCTGGACGAAGCCTACCGGCGCGGCATCTTCCCCTGGTACAGCCCCGGTGACCCACCGCTGTGGTGGGCGCCCGACCCGCGCATGGTGCTGCCGGTGGCTGACTTCCATCTGCCGGCGTCGCTGCGCAAGACGCTGCGCCGCTTCATCCGCACGCCGGGCTGCGAGATCCGCATCGACACCGCCTTCCGCCGCGTGGTGGCGGCCTGCGCCAGCGCGCCGCGCGACGGCCAGGACGGCACCTGGATCGTGGGCGACATCATCGACGCCTACAGCGCCTGGCACCAGATGGGCCGCGCCCACAGCGTGGAGACCTGGATCGACGGCGCCCTGGTGGGCGGGCTCTACGGCGTGGGCATCGGCCGCATGGTCTACGGGGAGTCGATGTTTGCCCATCGCAGCGACGCCAGCAAGATTGCGCTGGCCGCGCTGGTGGCGTTTTGCCGCGCCCAGGGCATCACGCTGATCGACTGCCAGCAGCGCACCAGCCACCTGGCGCGTTTTGGTGCGCAAGAGATCAGCCGCAGCGCCTTCGAGGCGCATTTGTCGCATGCCGTGGCAGCTGCGCCACCACAGGCCTGGGCCTATCATTCCGGCCTGTGGACGCAGCTGGGCCTGGATGGCCCAGAGCCTGATGCCACACCTTCACCACCGCCAGCCCCCGACCGCGCGTGACCCACCCCAAGGAGCTGCCCCTGTCGTCGTTGCAGTTTTATGCAACGGCGCCCTATCCATGCAGCTACCTGCCTGATCGCATGGCGCGATCACAGGTGGCCACGCCCAGCCACCTGATCCACGCCGACGCCTACTCGGGCCTGGTGGCCAACGGCTTCCGGCGCAGCGGCATGTTCACCTACCGGCCGTACTGCGACAGCTGCCGCGCCTGCGTGCCGCTGCGTGTGCCGGTGGCCAGCTTTGTGCCCACGCGCAGCCAGCGGCGTGCCGCCAAGGCCCATGGCGGCCTGAAAACCAGGGTGCTGCGCCTGTGCTTTGTGCCCGAGCATTACCAGCTCTACTTGCGCTACCAGAGTGGGCGCCATGCCGGCGGCGGCATGGACCATGACAGCATCGACCAGTACACCCAGTTCCTGCTGCAAAGCCGGGTGAACTCTCGCCTGGTGGAGTTCAGAGACCCGGTGCCCGAGGGCAGTGCAGAGGCCGGCACGCTGCGCATGGTGTCGATCGTCGATGTGCTCAATGACGGCATCTCGGCCGTCTACACCTTCTATGACCCGGCGCACAAAAGCGGCCTGGGCACTTACGGCGTGATGTGGCAGATCGCCCAGATCCGGCAGCTCAAGCTGCCGCACCTGTATCTGGGTTACTGGATCGCCCAGAGCGACAAGATGGCCTACAAGGCCGGCTTCGGCCCGCACCAGCTGCTGACCGAGCGGGGCTGGCAATGGCCGAGCCCGCAGACACCTGCACAGACACCTGCGCAGCCGCCGGCGCAGCCACAACGCTGAGCCGCACGTTGGGCCGCACGTTGGGCCGCACCTTGGGCCGCACGACCAAGCCTGCCAAGCCTCGCCCACCTACAATCGTGCGATGGCACTTTCCCCTGTTCCCGAGCTCGTGGCAGAGCTGGCCGCCGGCCGCATGGTGATCCTGGTCGATGAAGAAGACCGCGAGAACGAAGGTGATCTGGTGCTGGCCGCTGACCACGTCTCGGCAGCGACCATCAACTTCATGGCCAAACATGGCCGCGGCCTGATCTGCCTGACGCTGACGCGTGAGCGTTGTGAGCGCCTGCAGTTGCCGCCGATGGCTGCGCGCAACGGCACGGTGCATGGCACGGCGTTTACTGTGTCGATCGAAGCCGCCACCGGCGTGACCACCGGCATCAGCGCCGCCGACCGCGCCCGCACCGTGGCTGCAGCGGTCGCCAAGGATGCCCTGCCCACTGACCTGGTGCAGCCCGGCCACATCTTTCCGCTGCAGGCGCAAGACGGTGGTGTGCTGATGCGCGCCGGCCACACCGAGGCGGGTTGTGACCTGGCGGCCATGGCCGGCTGCACGCCCGCAGCGGTGATCTGCGAAATCATGAACGACGACGGCACCATGGCCCGGCTGCCTCAGCTGCAGGCCTTTGCCGAACAGCATGGCCTGAAGATCGGCACCATCGCTGACCTGATCGCTTACCGGTCGCACAACGAAACCCTGATCACCTGCCTGGGTGAGCGTGGCCTGATGACGCCGCAGGGCAACTTCATCTGCCTGGCCTTTCGCGACCATTCCGGTGGCTTGCACATGGCGCTGCGCAAAGGCCAATGGGAGCCGGGTGACGAAGTGCTGGTGCGGGTGCACGAGCCCTTCACCGCGCTGGATTTGCTGGACGTGGGCCGCAGCGCCCACAGTTGGCCGCTGCCCACCGCGCTGGCTGCCATCCAGGCCGCACCGGCCGGCGTGGCGGTGCTGCTGAACTGCGGCACCGACGCCGCCACGCTGATGCCCCAGCTGCTGCCGCAGCAGGCCACCCGCGCACCGCGTGGCATGCAGATGGACTTGCGCACCTACGGCGTGGGCGCGCAAATCCTGCGTGAGTTGGGCGTCACCCGCATGAAGCTGCTGGGCAGCCCACGCCGCATGCCCAGCATGGTGGGCTATGGCTTGGAAGTGACCAGCTTCCAGGCGGCGGACCGCTGACGCCCCACACCTTCGAAAGCGATTCCGATGCAACACGCCAACCAAGGCGAGTCTGCCAACTTAGACGGCAGTGGCCTGGCCATTGCCATCGTTCAGGCCCGCTTCAACGCCGACATCACCGACCAGCTGGCCCAGGCCTGCCTGGCCGAGCTGGCCAAGCTGGGTGTGCAGGCCGACAACATCCGCCATGTGACGGTGCCCGGCGCGCTGGAAGTGCCAGTGGCCCTGCAGGCGCTGGCCGACAGCGAAGACTATGACGCGCTGATCGCGCTGGGCTGCATCATCCGCGGCGAGACCTACCACTTCGAGCTGGTGGCCAATGAAAGCGGCGCCGGCATCACCCGGGTGTCGCTCGACGCCAGCCTGCCGATTGCCAACGCCGTGCTCACCGTCGAAAGCCTGCCCCAGGCCCAGGCGCGGGCCGACGACAAAGGCCGCGACGCCGCCCGCGTGGCGGTGGAAATGGCCAATCTGCTGAACGCCCTGGGCTGAACACACCGACGTGAGCGACTCCACCGACACCGGCGCCAGCGCGGTCAAGAAGCCAGCGCGCAAGCCGCAAGGCACATCCACCCGCCGCCGCGCGCGCGAGCTGGCCTTGCAGGGCCTGTACCAATGGCTGCTGAGCGGCGCCGACGGCGCCGAGATCGAAGCCCACCTGGCCGAGCACGAGGGCTTCGAGAAGTTCGACCGCCCCCACTTCGACGCCCTGCTGCACGGCAGCATCCGCGAGGCGGCGGCGCTGGACGCCGCGCTGGCGCGCCATGTCGACCGCCGCACCAAAGACCTGTCGCCGGTCGAGCATGGTGTGCTGATGATCGGCGCCTATGAGCTGACGCATTGCATCGACATCCCGTACCGCGTGGTGATCAACGAGGCGGTGGAACTGGCGAAATCATTCGGCGGCACCGACGGCCACAAGTACGTCAACGGTGTGCTCGACAAATGCGCGGCTGATTTGCGGCCGGTGGAAGTGGCTGCGCGCCAGGCAGCGCGGCGGGCTGAATGAAGCTGGCCGGCCGGCTGGCCGCATCTACACCGACCAGCGTTTCCAAAAGGACAGGCCACCCTACAACCCGCGCTTCGCCGGTGGGCTGGGTCGTGTGAAGCCCGCGTTGCGTGGTGGCTACTTCTTCCGCTTTCAACCGGGCGGACGATCGCACATCACCTGTGGCTTCATGGGCCCCGAGGCCGCCGACCTGAAGCGCATCCGCACGGACATCGCACAGGACCACAAGACCTGGCAGCGCCTATTGAACGCCAAGGTCCTTCGCGCCAACTTCGGAACGTTGCAAGGCGAACAGCTCCGCACGGTACCCCGTGGTTTCGCGAAAGACCACCCGGCCATCGACCTGCTGCGCCATACGCAGTTCTTGTTGCGCCACGAACTCAGCGACAAGGACGTGCTGGCACCGGACCTGCTGGCAAAGCTGGAAGGGCTGTACCGCAGTGTTCGCCCCTTGTTCG
>JANNMP010000743.1:0-4122 GCA_031398015.1 Burkholderiaceae bacterium | reverse complement strand
TGGTGGGTGAGGCCAACTTCTTGCCTTCGTCGACCAACCCGACCATGCCTTACACCGTCAACACGGTGGACGAGCACCTCGACATGCTGATGGTCTGACACCACCTCGACGCCAGCGTCGCCGAGGACCTGGCCTTCGCCGAAAGCCGCATCCGCCGCGAGACCATCGCCGCCGAAGACGTGCTGCACGACCTGGGCGCCATCAGCATGATGAGCAGCGACAGCCAGGCCATGGGCCGGGTGGGCGAGGTGATCATCCGCACCTGGCAGACGGCGCACAAGATGAAGACCCAGCGTGGTGCACTGCCGGGCGACCCGGAGCGCCACGACAACAACCGTGTCAAACGCTACGTCGCCAAATACACCATCAACCCGGCGCTGGCCAACGGCATCGCGCATGAGGTGGGCAGCGTGGAGCCCGGCAAATGGGCCGACCTGGTGCTGTGGAAACCGGCATTCTTCGGCGTCAAGCCCAGTGTGGTGTTGAAGGGCGGCTTCATCGCCGCCGCCGCGATGGGCGACCCGAACGCCAGCATCCCGACACCGCAGCCGGTGCACTTCAGGCCGATGTTCGCAAGCTTTGGCAAGGCGCTGGCGCCCACGTCACTGACCTTTGTCAGCCAGGCCAGTCTGGCCAACGGCGCGGCCGAGAGCTACGGCCTGGCCAAGCGCCTGGTGGCTGTCAAGGGCAACCGCAAGGTGAGCAAGCGCGACATGGTGCACAACGCCTACTTGCCGGCCATGCAGATCGACGCCCAGACCTACCAGGTGCGCGCAGACGGCGTGTTGCTCAGCTGTGAGCCCGCCACGGTGCTGCCGATGGCGCAGAAGTACTTCTTGTTCTGATGCCTCGCGCGCGACAATCGGATGATGGAACGGGTGGTCATCAAGCTGAAGCACACCGATCAGGCGGCGGCTGATCTGGCCTATTGGCTGTCGCGGCCGATGGCCGAGCGTGTGGCGGCGGTGGAACTGCTGCGTCAACAGGCCTTTGCAGCGGCCAACACTGGCGATGCTGAACAACGACTTCAAAGAGTTTGCCGGGTTGCTCAACGCCCACGGGGTTGAATATCTGGTGGTGGGCGGCTTCGCGTTGGCTGCCCACGGGCATCCACGCTACACCGGCGACATCGACTTCTGGGTGTCGCCTGAGCCCGCCAACATCGCACGCGTTCTGCTGGCCTTGAGCGACTTCGGTTTCGCGTCGCTCGGCTTGTCGGCGGCAGACTTTGGCAGCGACACCGTCGTCCAGCTGGGTCGCCCGCCGCGCCGCATCGATCTGATGACCGGCATCGATGGTGTTGAGTTCTGCGGCTGCTGGGCCCGCCGCGAAGCCCTGCAGATCGATGGCATGGCGTTGTTCTTCATCGGCCTGGACGACTTCAAGGCCAACAAGCTGGCCACTGGCCGCTTGAAGGATTTGGCGGATCTGGAAGCCTTGAACCGGTCTTGAGCCGTCCGGCCTTCAAACCGGGGGCGACGTGCTTGATCGATAATCCGACCGCCATACGCTGGAGCCATCGACATGCAGACCGTTACCGTTTCGCCCAAGTTCCAGGTCGTCATCCCGCTGGCGGTGCGGCAGCGGCTGAAGCTGCTACCGGGCGCCAAGTTGATGGTGGTGGAGTTCAATGGCGGCCTGCGGCTGATGCCATTGCAACCGGCAGCCAGCCTGCGTGGCATTGCGCGCGGCATCGACACAACACTGGTGCGCGAGCCGGACCGGGCGCTGTGAAGCGCGCCAAGCCAGCCGCTGCTCCGGCGCCGGCTGCGGCAAGCGCCAGTGAAGCGGTTGCAGCATCGATCACGCTTGATTCGTCCTGCTGGCTCGAGTTTTTTGCCGACAGCGACCGGGCCGATCTCTACGCCGATGCCATTGCCAACACCGAGCTGTTGGTGGTGCCGGTGCTCACCGTGTATGAAGTGGCCAAAAAGCTCGCGCGCGAAGCCGGTGATGAAGTGGCCGCCAAAGCGCTGTCATTGATGCAGCGCGGCCGTGTCATCGACATTGACCTGCCGCTGGCATTGGCCGCCGCTGTCAATGGCCTGCCGCTGGCCGACAGCCTGATCTATGCCACGGCGCGCCTGCACAACGCCGAGCTGTGGACGCAGGACAGCCACTTTGAAGGACTGCCAGGCGTGCGTTACTTCAACAAGCCACCATCGCGACCGGGCGCACCCACCAGCGCCTGAGCCAAACTACTGCGATGGACACCCCTGGCAACCTGTTCGTCGTGGCCGCGCCCAGCGGGGCCGGCAAATCCAGCCTGGTCAAGGCGCTGCTGGAGCTGGATTCACACCTGGCGGTGTCGGTTTCGCACACCACCCGCGCACCACGCGGCCAAGAGCAGCATGGGCGTGAATACTGGTTCATCGCACCCGATGAATTCCGCCAGATGGCGGCGCAAGGCGATTTCTTTGAATGGGCCGAGGTGCATGGCAACCTCTACGGCACCTCGCGCCGCGCCATTGAAGACCGCCTGGCGCACGGTGACGACGTGGTGCTGGAAATCGACTGGCAGGGCGCGCTGCAGATCAAGCAGATCTTTGCCCACGCCATCCTGATCTTCATCCTGCCGCCCAGCTGGGCTGAGCTGCAGCAGCGGCTGACCCGCCGTGGCGAAGACGTGGCTGCGGTGATCGAGCAGCGCATGGCCAATGCCCGCACCGAAGTGGCCCAGGCCAGGCACTTCGACTTTGTTATCATCAATGGTTTGTTCGAGACGGCGTTGTTTGACTTGAAGACCGTCGTGCATTCCCAGCGCTTGCGCTACGCCGCGCAGCAACGCAACAAATCCCAGGTGTTTGCGGCGCTGAACCTGATCTGACCCGCCGTCTCACACACCCGTCTGACCCAACCCTAAGAAGGCAAGCCCATGGCCCGCATCACCGTCGAAGATTGCCTCACCAAGATCCCCAACCGCTTCCAGCTGGTGCTGGCAGCCACCTACCGCGCCCGCATGCTGAGCCAGGGCCATGCGCCCAAGATCGAAAGCAAGAACAAGCCGGGTGTGACCGCGCTGCGCGAGATTGCCGCCGGTGAGGTGGGCATCGAGATGCTGCGCCGCGTGCCGCTGTAAACACGCGCTGCGTTTGCCGACAAGGGCGCCTTCGGGTGCCCTTTTGTTTTGCCGTGGGGCCGCCAGGCAAAGCAGGCTAAATTCGGGCGCATGGGCATCCGATCCTTCGCCGCTGAATTGCTGTTGCCGGCCGTGCTGTTGCAGGCCCGCAACCGCAGCATGGCCGCTGCGCCAGCGGCCAAGGACGATGTCGCCACCTTTGCCGCCTTGCAAGACAAGCTGGGCTACCTGAGCAAGGCCGAGGTCAAGCTGATCCGCGAGGCCTACAAGTTTGCCGACGGCGCCCACCTGGGCCAGTTCCGCGCCAGCGGTGAGCCCTACATCACCCACCCGCTGGCGGTGGCCGGCCTGGTGGCCGACTGGCGGCTCGATGCCCAGGCGCTGATGGCCGCGCTGATGCACGACGCGATGGAAGACTGCGGCATCACCAAGGTGGAATTGATCGAGAAGTTCGGCGCGCCCACCGCCGAGCTGGTCGACGGGCTCACCAAGCTCGACAAGCTGCAGTTCAGCACCCGTGAAGAGGGCCAGGCCGAGAGCTTCCGCAAGATGCTGCTGGCCATGGCGCGTGATGTGCGCGTCATCCTGGTCAAGCTGGCCGACCGCCTGCACAACATGCGCACCATGAACGCGATGCCGGCCAACAAGCGTGGCCGCATTGCCCGCGAGACGCTGGACATCTACGCACCCATCGCCCACCGGCTGGGCCTGAACATGATCTACCGTGAGCTGCAGGAGCTCAGCTTCGCCCACCTCTACCCCTGGCGCTTTGCCGCGCTGGCCAAGGCGGTGCAGCGCGCGCGTGGCTACCGGCGCGACATCGTCGAGCGTGTGCGCACCGAGGTGGAGAAAGGCTTTGCCGCCAGCAAGACCAAGGTGCAGGTCTCGGGCCGCGAAAAAACCGTCTACAGCATCTACCGCAAGATGCGTGAAAAGCATGCTGACTTCGCGCAAGTCAGCGACATCTTCGGCTTTCGCATCGTGGTGCCGCAGCTGATGGACTGTTATCTGGCGCTCGGCACGCTGCACCAGCTGTACAAGCC
>JANNMP010000734.1:0-5926 GCA_031398015.1 Burkholderiaceae bacterium | reverse complement strand
AACCGCAGCTGGCGCAGCTTCGTGACGGCCATCGTCGGTGCGCAATGGCTGCTGCGCTTGCTGCCGCCGGGCACCCACCGGTGGTCGGACTTCGTCACGCCGGCAGAATTGGCACAGGCCATGGCAAGTGCCGGCCTGTGTCAACAGAGCCTGACCGGGCTGCGTTACGCACCAGTGCGGCACCGCGCCAGTTGGTGCAGCAGCACAGCGGTCAACTACCTGGCCAGCTATGCAGCGCCGCCCCAGGCAGGCCTTCCGATCCCCCCGACGCGGCTGCCGGAGCAGCGTCGGGCTTCCAACAATTCCGGCAGCTGAGAGCCCACCATGACCCAACGCCGCACCTTCATCCTGCAACTCGTGCCCGCCACCCTGGCCGTGGGTGTCAGCCTGCGGGCCAACGCCCAAGCCGCCAAGATCGAAGAGAGCGACCCGGCCGCCAAGGCGGTGAAGTACGTGCACGACGCCTCCAAGCTCGACCCGGCCAAGAACCCGCCCTACGTCAAGGGCACCATCTGCAGCGGCTGCGCGCTGTATGCCGGCAAGGCCACCGACGCCTGGGCGCCCTGCGCGATCGTGGCCAACAAGCAGGTCAACGCCAAGGGCTGGTGCACCGCCTGGAACAAGAAAGCCGCATAACGCGGCCTGCATCACGCGGCCTGCATGACACAGGTCGTCTGGTTCAAGCGCGACCTGCGCCTGCACGACCATGCGCCGCTGGCCCAGGCGGCGCGCGGCGGGCCGGTGGTCGCGCTGCACATCACCGAGCCTTCGCTGCTGGCCTCCGACCTGTTCGACGCCAGCCATGGTCAGTTCATCGAGCAGAGCCTGGCCGACCTGGCGCAGGCGCTGGCGCAACGCGGCGGCCAACTGCTGCGGCGCTGGGGCGAGGTGGTGCCGGTGCTGCAAGCGCTGCACCAGGCCACAGGCTTCAGCCACTTGTGGAGCCATGAAGAAACCGGCCAGCGCCTGACCTGGGACCGCGACCGCGCGGTGCTGGTCTGGTGCCGCGCCAACAACGTGGCCTGGACCGAATTGCCGCAGAACGGTGTCTGGCGGCCGCTGCACAGCCGCAATGGCTGGGCCCAGCGCTGGGACCGGCGTTTGGCCACGCCGCAAGTGGCCGCACCACCGCACATCACGGCAGCCCCCGGCGTGCCGCAGCAGCACCCGCCGCCTGGTTTGCAAGCGCGCCACGGCAGCCCCAAGCCGCTGGCCCAGCCGGGCGGTGAACTTGCCGGCCAGGCCCTGCTGGGCAGTTTTTTGCAGGCCAGGGGGCTGGACTACCGGCGCGGCATGTCCAGCCCGCTCAGCGCCGAGCACGCCTGCTCGCGCCTGAGCCCGCACCTGGCCTGGGGCACGGTGTCGTTGCGCACCATCAGCCATGCCGCCGATGCACGCGCGGCCGAACTCAGGCAATTGCAGGCCGCCGGCGCGCCGCTGGACCCACGCTGGCGCGGCGCGGTGCAAAGCTTCCAGGGCCGGCTGCGCTGGCACTGCCACTTCATGCAGAAGCTAGAAGACGCGCCGCGCATCGAGTTTGAGAACTTTGCCCGCGCCTGTGACGGCCTGCGGCCCGACCTGGGCGAGCCCGGCTGGCGTGGCGACCATTTCCAGGCCTGGTGCCAGGGCCGCACCGGCTACCCGATGGTCGATGCCTGCATGCGTGCGCTGCTGGCCACCGGCTGGATCAACTTCCGCATGCGGGCGATGCTGCTGTCATTTGCGGCGTACCACCTGTGGCTGCACTGGCGCCAACCGGCGCTGTTCCTGGCGCGGCAGTTTGTCGATTTCGAGCCTGGCATCCACTTCAGCCAATGTCAGATGCAAGCGGGCACCACCGGCATCAACACGCTGCGCATCTACTCGCCCACCGAGCAGGCCCAGGTGCATGACCCCGACGGTGTGTTCATCCGCCGCTGGCTGCCTGAGCTGGCGCAGGTGCCGGCTGGCTTCGTGCACCAGCCTTGGTTGATGCCGGCCAACCTGCAGCAGCGCAGTGGCTGCCACATCGGCGGCGGCGGCGTGGGCAGCTACCCGGCGCCGCTGGTCGACCATGCCAGCGCCTGGCGCGCAGCGCGGCAGCGTTTTGCCGCCGTGCGCAACACGGTGCAGGCGCGGCAAGAGGCCGATGCCATCCAGCATGACCATGGCAGCCGCAAGAGCGGCATGCGCCTGACCGGGCAGGCCAGGCGCCGGCCGGGCAGCGCGCCGGCTGGTGCGACAGCTGGTGCCCCTCCGCCCCAGCTGTCGCTGTTCGACGCCGACGACTGATCAGCCCGCGCGGCCGAACAGGCGTCGCGTCTGCTCAATGCGCGCCGCCGAACAGGCGTCGCGCGTGCACCCCCAGGCCCTGCGCCACGCTGGCAAAGCGGTCACCCCGCATGGCCCGGGCCTGGGGGAAGCGCGCCGCGATGCGTGCGGTCAGCGCGCCCAGGCCAGTGGAGCCGCCGGTGAAGTAAAGCGCGTCCACCCGCTCACGCGCCACGCCGGCCTGGGCCAGCGTGACATCGGAGGCGGCGGCGATGCGTTCGACATCGGCGTCCAGCGCGGCCATGGCCAGTGCGTTGTCCAGCGCCACCGCCAGGCCGTCCTGCAGCGCGCCCAGGTCGATGTGGCTGTGGCCACCGTCGGCCACCGCAATCTTGGCGGCCTCGGCCTGGGCGATCAGGCCATGGCCCAGGCGTTCGGTCAGCACCAGCATCAGCCGGGCATGCTGGCCGGGGTCGGCATAAAAGCCCTTCATGCGCGCCAGCTCGGCCACCCGGGCCGGCGCGTACACGGTGTTGATCAAGTGCCAGGTGGCCAGGTCGAAATACACCTTGCTGGGCACTTCACGCCCGCTCGGCCCCAGCGCCTTGAAGCCGCAGACCGGCAGGATGTGGGCCAGCTCCAGGTGGCGGTCGAAATCGGTGCCGGCGATGTGCACGCCGTGGTTGGCCAGGATGTCGGCGCGCCGGTCGAGCCGCAACGCGCGCTGCGGGCCCACCCGCACCAGGCTGAAATCCGAGGTGCCACCGCCGATGTCGGCCACCAGCACCAGTTGCTCATGGGCCACGGTGGTTTCGTAGTCCAGCGCGGCGGCAATCGGCTCGTACTGGAAGCTGACCTCGGCAAAGCCCACCGCAAACGCAGCGCGGGCCAGCGCGGCCTGGGCGGCGGCGTCGCGTTGCGGGTCGTCGTCGACAAAGAACACCGGCCGGCCCAGCACCACGCGGGTCAGCGCCTGGCCGGCCTCGTGCTCGGCCAACTGGCGCAAGTGGCGCAGGTAAGCGGCCACCACATCCAGGTAGCGCACCTGGCGGCCGGCGCCCACCTCGGTGGCCTGCTCGGCCAGCGTGCTGCCCAGGATGCTTTTCATCGAGCGCATCAGCCGGCCTTCAATGCCCTCGACATACGCTGCCACCGCCGCGCGGCCGTAGTGGCGCTGCGGCTCGGCATGCGGGGCCAGGCCTTCAACGGCATAGAACACCGCCGTGGGCATGGTGCGCTGTGTGCCTTCCAGCACCACCAGGCGCACGCCGTCGGCCGTGGGCAGGGCAATGGCCGAATTGGAGGTGCCGAAATCGATGGCACAGACACCGGGTGCTGCAGCGGGCATGGGCGGCGCGGCCGGGGCCGGGCGGGTTGGCGTGGGGGGCGCGAAGGGGCGCGAAGGGGCGCGATTCTAGGGGCGCACTGCCGGGCGGCGCAGTGCGCCAAGCCAATCCAGCAGCAGGCCATTCAGCGCCGCTGGCTGCTCCCAGGTGAGCATGTGCCCACACTCGGGCAGCAGCCGCAACAACGCACCTGGGATGGCCGCAGCGATCTCGCGCGCGTGCTCTGGGGGTGTCAGCAGGTCATCGGCACCGGCCACCACCAGCGTGGGGCAGGTGATGGCGCCCAGCGTGGGCCGCAGGTCAGCGCGGCACATCACGGCGCGGTTCTGCGCGATCAGGCCGCTGGCGCCAGCGCGGTGCAGCATGGCGATGTAGTCGTCAGCCAGCCGCGCCTGGTGGCTGGGGTGGAAGGCAAACAGCAGGTTGGCGCGCAGCAGTGGCTCGATGCGGCCGGCTTCGAACTCAGTGATCGCCTGGCGGCGCAGTGCCACCAGCTCGGGCGTGTCAGGCCGCGCCGTGGTGCCCAGCAAGGCCAGGCCACGCACACGCTGCGGCGCCTGGCGCGCGGCTTCCAGCGCCAGCATGCCGCCCATCGAGCAGCCGGCCAGCAGCAACGGCCCCGGTTGCTCGGCCAGCAGCAGCGCCGCCATGGCGCTCAGGCTGGCCGCGCGGTTGTGCACATCGGCCACCAGCACCTGGCCCGGGTGGGCTGCGGCCAGCGCCGGCTGCTGGTGGCGCCACAGCGCGGTGTCGCAGGCCAGGCCGGGCAGCAGGATCAGGCGCGGTGTGGCGGGCAATGGTTCACCGGGCAATCGTTCAACGCCGGGCGGCGCGGCGCAAGGGCCTGAGCGCCAGCAGCCCCAGCGCCATCAGCGCCCAGCTGGCGGGCTCAGGCACAGGCGCCAGCGGCAGGCCGATGTCTTGCATGACGGCCAGGTCGATGGCCGAAATCTGGTAGCGGCTGCCGCGGTAGAAGACCGCGCCGTTCATCAGGTCGTTGAGCAGCAGTGCGTCACCACCGTCGTTGCCCAGGTGGCTGTCGTTGCCCGCCGTCACTGCCAGCGGGCAGCCATGCAGCGCCACCGCGTTGGCGCCAATGAAGCTCAGCGTGTCGTTGGCGGCCTGCACCTGGTTGTCAAAGGTCGAGGCGAAGTCGCCCGGCAAAGCGCCGGTGTTGCCATTGCGCCAGCCGCTGAAGCCGAAGGCATGGCCAAACTCATGCAGCACCACCGAGCGGGCATCGGTCTTGTCGCCAGGCACCACGGCTTGTTGCGCCACCGGGTCGGGGTCGAACCACAATTCGTTCTGCAAACAGCCGTAGGCCACGTAAACCGCGCCGGGATCGGTGAACAGCACGTCAAAGGTGACGACGGCCTGCAGCAGGTGCGGCCAGGCCGATGGCTGCTGCCAGTGCGTCGGCGCGAAGGGGGTGGGTGTGCATGTTGGGGGCTCCCGGCTGGCCCGCCTGGCACCGCGCCCGGCGTGACCGAACACCGAATTTAGGCCATGCCGGCCACCCACCCACCCCCGCAAGCCGATGGCGGGCAGGCTGCAGCCAGCGCATCAGCGGATGCACAAGCATTCGATTGCTGTGCTTGGAAGCCTTGAATAATGCGGTTTTCGCATGAAGAAGAAAGCCGCCCGATGAACTTTCAGCAACTGCGCTCGGTGCGCGAGGCGGTGCGCCAGGGCTTCAACCTGACGGGGGTGGCCGCCGCGCTGCACACGTCGCAACCCGGGGTGAGCCGGCAGATCCGCGAGCTGGAGGACGAGCTGGGCATCCAGATCTTCGTGCGCGCCGGCAAGCGCCTGACCGGGCTGACACCGCCCGGCGAGGCGTTGCTGCCGATCGTCGAGCGGCTGCTGCAGGAGGCTGGCAACCTGCAGCAGGCGGGTGCCGACTTTGCCCGCAGTGGCCAGGGCACGCTGCGCATTGCCGCCACCCATTCACAGGCGCGTTATGCGCTGCCGGCGGCGGTGCGCGATTTCCGCGCCCAGCACCCGCTGGTGCGGCTGAACCTGCACCTGGCACGCCGCAGCAGGTGGCGCAAATGCTGCTGGACGGCGACGCCGACATCGGCATCGCCACTGAGGCACTGGCGCAATACAACGATTTGCTGGCCCTGCCCTGCTACCGCTGGACCCACAGCGTGGTGGAGCCGCCCGGCCATGAGCTGGCGCTGGAGGCTGCCGCCGGCCAGGCGTTGACCCTGCAGCGGCTGGGTGACTTCCCGCTGATCACCTACGACGCCGGCTACACCGGCCGCTCGCACATCGACGACGCCTTCAGCCAGGCCGGCCTGACACCGGAGGTGGTGCTGGAGGCGATG
>JANNMP010000677.1:0-2294 GCA_031398015.1 Burkholderiaceae bacterium | reverse complement strand
GGCCAGCAGGTCGGCCGGTGAGGTCTTGTCCAGCAGCACCGTGGCCGCACCCACGCTCAAGGGGAAGAGCACCAGCCCGCCCAGGCCGAAGGTGAAGGCCAGCGGCGGGCTGCCGATGAACACATCGTCGGCGCGCGGGCGCAGCACATGCGGCGGGAAGCAGGCGCAAGCCGCCACCACATCGCGGTGCAGGTGGATGGTGGCTTTGGGCTGGCCGGTGGTGCCGCTGGTGAAGGCCAGCAGGCAGGGGTCATCGGCGGCGGTGTCCACCGTTTGGAACTGGTCGCTGTGCCGCTGGGCCAATGTTTCCAAACCGTCGGCCGCAGCGCTGCCGAAGTGCTGCACCGCGCGCAGCACCGGCATCGCCTGCTGGGCCTGGGCCAGCTCGTCGGCCAGCGCCCCATCACACAGGGCCAACGTGATCTGCGCCTTGCCGATGATCTGGGCCAGCTCCTTGGCGCGCAGCATCGGCATGCTGCCCACGGCAATGCCGCCCGCCTTGACCACGGCAAACCAGCAGGCCGCCAGCATTGGTGCGTTGGCGGCGCGCAGCAGCACGCGGTTGCCAGGCACCAGGCCCATGTCCTGCACCAGCAGGTTGGCAATGCGGTTGGCCTGGCGCTGCAGCTCGGCATAGGTCCACACCGTGCCGTCGGGTGAAATCAGGCAGCGGCGAGGGCCCCAGCCCCGGGCCACGGCATCGTCGAGCAAGCGCGCGGCGCAGTTCAGCCGGGGCGGGAACTGCAATTCAGGCAGCTCGAAGATGAACTCGGGCAAGTCAGCCGGCGCCGGCAGCCGGTCTCGCACAAAGCTGTCGACATGGGCGCTGGGCAACATGGTGTGGCCTTGCTGCGGTCAATCCGGGATCACGGCGGTGGCTTCGATTTCGACCCGGGCGCGGTCTTCAATCAACGCCACCACCTGCACCGCCGTCATCGCGATGTCGAAGTGGCCGATGGCCTGCTTGAAGGCCTGGCCCACGGCGCGGCCGGCCGCCAGGTATTCACGCTTGTCCAGCACATACCAGGTCATCCGCACGATGTGCTGCGGCTGGCCACCGGCCTCGGCCAGCACCGCCACGATGTGCTGCAGCGCCTGGGCGGCCTGCTCGGCAAAGTCATCGCTGTGGAACTGGCCCTGGCTGTCCCAGCCGATCATGCCGGCGATGAACACCTGGCGCCCGCGCGCTGCCACGCCGTTGGCATAGCCCTTGGGGCGCGGCCAGCCGGCTGGCAACAGCGCCTGATGTTGCTTGTCCATGTGCACCCCTTCAATTGCCTTCGAACACCGGCTTCTGCTTGGCCACAAACGCGTGGTAGGCGCGGTGGAAATCCTGCGTCAGCATGCACAGCGCCTGGGCCTGGGCCTCGGCTTCAATGGCCTGCTCAATGGTCATCGCCCATTCCTGCTGCAGCATGGTCTTGGTGATGCCGTTGGCAAAGCTGGGGCCGGCAGCCAGCTCGGCTGCCAGCGCCTGGGATTGCGCCAGCACCTCATCAGGCGCGCACAGGCGGTTGAAGAAGCCCCAGCGCTCACCCTCGTCACCGCCCAGGCTGCGGCCGGTGTACAGCAGCTCACTGGCCCGGCCCTGGCCGATGATGCGCGGCAGCATGGCGCAGGCGCCCATGTCGCAGCCGGCCAGGCCGACGCGGTTGAACAAAAACGCCACCTTGGCGCGGGCGGTGCCCAGGCGCAAGTCGGATGCCATCGCGATGATGGCGCCGGCACCGGCGCATACACCGTCGATGGCCGCCACGATCGGCTGCGGGCAGGCCCGCATGTGCTTGACCAGGTCACCGGTCATGCGGGTGAACATCAGCAGCTCGGGCGCTGTCAGGCGGATCAGCGGGCCGATGATCTCGTGCACATCACCGCCGGAGCAGAAGTTGCCACCGGCACCCGTCACCACCACCGCCTGCACGTCAGTGGCGTGCTTCAGGCGCAAGAACAGATCCCGCAGCTCGGCATAGGCGCTGAAGGTCAGCGGGTTCTTGCGTTCGGGCCGGTGCAGCGTGACGGTGCCCACGCCGGCGGCCACCTGCCATTGAAAGTGAGCGGCCTGCCAGCCGGCCAGTTCAATCTGGTTGCCGGCCAGCAGGGCCGGGTCAACGCGGGGGCTGGGTTGTGCGCTCTGTTGTTCAGTCATGTGGGTTCGGTGGTTTGGGTTTGTTGCAGCCGGGTGAGGTGCACACGCAGCACACCCAGCAGGTTGAAGGTCTGTGGTAATAGATAACAAGTGGCATCGGCGCGCCATCGGTCGGCGCTGCTGCGGGGCGATAGACACGCGCGAACTG
>JANNMP010000667.1:0-6280 GCA_031398015.1 Burkholderiaceae bacterium | reverse complement strand
CCGGCGTCGATCTGGGCGTTCAGGTAGACCGCCACCGCGTCGGCATTGACCGCCAGGATGCGGTGCAGCAAGTCGGGCCGGGCATAGAGCATGGCCTTGACCAGGCGGTAGTCGTCAGAGCCACCACCTTCGACCATGTAGCAGGCCAGCGTCCAGGGGCTGCCGGAAAAGCCGATCAGCGGCACGCGGCCGTTCAGCGCCTTGCGGATCGAGGTCACCGCGTCGAACACATAGCGCAGCTTGGCCATGTCGGGCACGGCCAGCTTGGCCACATCGGCCTCGTCGCGCAGCGGATGGGCAAACTTCGGGCCTTCACCGGCGCCAAAGCTCAGGCCCAGGCCCATGGCATCGGGCACGGTGAGGATGTCGGAGAACAGGATCGCGGCGTCGAGCCGGTAGCGCTCAAGTGGTTGCAGCGTCACGTCAGTGGCGTACTGCGGGTTGGTGGCCAGGCCCATGAAGCTGTTGCCTGCGGCCAGCCGGGTGGCTTTGTACTCAGGCAAATAGCGGCCGGCCTGGCGCATCAGCCAGATGGGTGTGTGGGCGGTGGGTTGGCGCAGGCAGGCGCGCAGGAAGGTGTCGTTTTGCAGCGGTGCGGTCATGCGGGATTATGGGCGGCGGGGCCAGCCAGCCAGCCATCGACCACCGCGTCGCTGGCCGGTGTCTGTGCAGCGGCCCACAGCAGCTCCGGTGGCAGCACCCGGGTGCCAGGCGTGGCCTGCGGCAGCGCCCATGCCAGGCGCGCCGCCACCCGGGCAACGGTGTCGGTGCGCACCGCTTGCTCAGTGGCAGGCACCATCCAGTGCAATTGACCCAACAGCCAGTGCGCCAGGCGCTCGCCGTTGCCGGCTGCTGCTGCACCCGGCCCCAAGCCAACCTGGGCAGCGCGCATGAACACCAGGTGGTCAAAGCCCAGCGCCGCCACTGCGCCTTCGTCCAGCGTGGCCAGGCCGGCTTTCAGCGCCTGCGGCAACAGCCCCGGCGCATGCGGCACCACCACCACCAGCGCAGCCACGCCCAGCATGCGCAGGCGTGTGGCCAGCGCCGGCAATTGACCAGGCAACGGCCGGCCGAACGCTGCCTCACGCCCGTTGGCATGGCGCTCACGGTCGAACACGACAACGGCCGTGCCGGCGCCAAACCGCAGCCAATCGCCATCGGCCAGCGGCACCAGGCCGCGCAGCGCGGCGGTGAGCGGCTGCACCGTCCACACGCCCACAGCGTTGAAGCGGCGCTGCGCCAGCAGGTGCTCGACGACCCGGGAGCCCAAGGCACCACCGCCACCCAGCACCAGCACCCGTGACAGATGCGCCGCATCGCGGGCGGGGGGCCTGGCGGCGGCGGCCAGAGCCAGCGCGGGGTCGGTCATGGCCGATGCTAAGCTGGCCGACTTGAATTCCTGGCCGCGCCCCCACGTGCCTGGCTGGATGGACCTGACTCAACAAGACCCCGAGGAGAACCCCATGCGCCACACCCTGCGCCGCCTGCTGCCTGCCCTGGGCTTGGCCCTGCTGCTGAGCGGCTGCGGCTACAACGATTTCCAGCGCCTGGACGAGCAGGTGAAAAGCGGCTGGGCCGAAGTGCTCAACCAGTACCAGCGCCGCAGCGACCTGATCCCCAACATCGTGTCCACAGTCAAGGGCGAGGCCAACTTCGAGCAAGAGACGCTGACCAAGGTGATCGAGGCGCGTGCCAAGGCCACCAGCATCCAGGCCACGCCCGAGCTGGTGAACAACCCCGAGGCGTTCCAGAAGTTCCAGGCCGCGCAGGGCGAGCTGAGCGGCGCGCTGAGCCGGCTGCTGGTGGTCAGCGAGCAATACCCCAACCTGAAGGCCAATCAGGGCTTCCAGGATCTGCGGGTGCAGCTCGAAGGCACCGAGAACCGCATCACCGTGGCGCGCAACCGCTACATCAAGACGGTGCAGGACTACAACGTGCTGACCCGCAGCTTCCCCAACAACCTGACCGCGATGGTGTTCGGCTACGCGGTCAAACCCAACTTCACCGTGGCCAACGAGGCCGCGATCAGCGCGCCGCCTGCGGTCAATTTCGACAAGCCGGCAAGCAAGTGAGCGGCAGATGAGCAAGCTGCGCCTGCGCTGGCAGGCGTCGTTTGGTTGGTTGCTGGCACTGGCCTTGCTGGCCTGGTTGGCCGGCCCGGTTGCCGCGCAAGACCTGCAGCCCGTCCCGGCACTGACCGCGCGGGTGATGGACCAGGCCGGCGTGCTGCAGCCCGATCAACGCCAGGCTCTGGAGGCCAAGCTGGCCGCGTTCGAGGCCCAGGCCGGGCCGCAGATCGTGGTGCTGACGGTGGCCAGCACCGGCATCGAAGACATCGCCGACTACGCCCAGCGGGTGGGTGATGCCTGGAAGATCGGCCGCAAGGATGTGGGTGACGGCCTGCTGCTGGTGGTGGCGCGTGACGACCGCAAACTGCGCATCCAGGTGGCCAAGGCGCTGGAAGGCGCGGTGCCTGACCTGGCGGCGCGGCAGATCATCGGCAACAGCATCACACCGGCCTTCAAGCGCGGTGACTACGCCGCTGGCCTGAACGCCGGCGTCGACAGCCTGATCGCCCGCATCAAGGGCGAAAACCTGCCGGCGCCGCAGGGCCAAGGCGGCGGCGGCGTGCTGGGCGGTGCCGGGCTGGGCTGGGAAGAGCTGGCGATGTTCTTCTTCATCGGCGTGCCGGTGGTCGGCGGCGTGCTCACCGGCATCATGGGCCGCAAGCTGGGCTCGGCTGTCACCGCCGGTGGCACCGGCGCGCTGGCCTGGTGGCTCAGCGCCAGCATGCTGGTGGCGGGTGTGGCCGGCGTGGTGGCGCTGCTGCTGGTGGGCGTGATGGGCCTGGGTGCGGCGCGTGGCATGGGCCGGCGTGGGCGCGCCGCCGGCATCGGCGTGCCGCCCATCATCTGGGGCGGCGGCGGCTTTGGCGGTGGCGGTGGCTTCGGCGGTGGTGGCGGCGGCTTCGGCTCGGGCGGCGGTGGTGACTTCGGCGGCGGCGGCGCGTCGGGAGATTGGTGATGCGCAGCATCTGGCAACGCCTGGCCCGCATCCTGCGCCACCGCTGGTGGGACGAGCGCGACGCCGCGCGCGCCCTGCCCGAGGCCGCGCTGCAGCGCATCGAAGCGCAGGTGGCCGCCAGCGAGCACCACCACTGCGGTGAAATCCGTGTCTGCGTGGAGGCCGGCTTGCCCCTGTCGTACCTGTGGCAAGACCTGTCGGCGCGCGACCGGGCGATCACCATGTTCGGCAAGCTGCGGGTGTGGGACACCGCCGCCAACAACGGCGTGCTGGTCTACCTGCTGCTGGCCGAGCACGCCATCGAGATCGTGGCCGACCGTGGCCTGAACGACCATGTGGACTCAGCGCAGTGGCGCTCGTTGATCACACCGATGCGCGAGGCCTTCCGCCAGGGCCGTTTCGAAGCCGGTTTGGCCGCGGCCGTGGCGGCCATCGACGCGCTGCTGCTGTCGCACCACCCGCTGGCCGTTGGCCAGCGCAACCCGAACGAACTGCCCAACCGGCCGCTGATGCGCTGACCCACAACCCGCAACCGACCAGCGCCTGCGGTGTGTGCCGGCGACCGGCGCTCAGATCGGCTTGAACCGCTTGGGTGGCTGCTCGGTCAGCAGTGGCAGCGGCAGCACCGGCAACTGCAGCGGCTGCGCCTCAACCCGCGTGTCGGGCAGGCTCGCCAGCAAATGGCCGATCAGCGCCAGCCGGCCGCGCCGCTGGTCATTGAAGTTCACCAGCGTCCATGGCGCATGTTGGCTGTGGGTGGCCTTGAGCATCGCATCACGCGCCTCGCCGTAGGCGGCGTATTTCTCGCGCGCCTGCAGGTCGATGGGCGACAGCTTCCAGCGTTTGAGCGGGTCGTGCAGGCGATCGGCAAAGCGCTGCTCCTGCTCGGCCTGGTCCACCGTCAGCCAATACTTGAGCAGCAGCAGGCCGTCATCGACCAGCAGTTGCTCAAACACCGGCGCCTGCTGCAGAAACGCCGTGGCCTGCGCGTCGCTGCAGTAACCCATCACCCGCTCGACACCGGCGCGGTTGTACCAGCTGCGATCGAACAGGGTGATCTCGCCGGCCGCCGGCAGGTGCGGCACATGGCGCTGGAAGTACCACTGCGACAGTTCACGCTCGCTGGGCTTGGCCAGCGCCACCACATGGCATTGGCGCGGGCTCAGGGTGTCGGCAATGGCCGCAATGGCGCCGCCCTTGCCAGCGGTGTCACGGCCTTCGAACACCACCGCCAGGCGCCGGCCGGTGTGCTGCAGCCAGCGCGCCAGGTTGTTCAATTCCAGCTGCAGCGGCTCCAGCGCTTGCAGGTAGTCGGCCTTGGACATGCGGCCGTCGTTGGCCTGGTCTGCCTTTTCTGGCTTGTGCTTGTCGTTCTTGGGCTTGTCGTTCTTGGGCTTGTCTTTGGCCATGCCTGCTCCATGCGGTTGTCGGCAGAGCTTATCGCCCGCACATGAAAAAAGCCTGCCAGAGTTGAACCCGGCAGGCTTGTCGTCGGCGGGCGGCGTGATGCCGCCAAGCTTCAGGAGCTTGCCCGCAAGCATGCGGGCAGAGCCTTCGCCAGCCGCTGATCGCCTGCAGGCGATCGACGTGCGGGCTCAGCGTTTCCTGCGCAGCTTGGAGATCGCAGCAATCTGCGCCGCCATGGTCGCAAACTCGCCCTGGGCCTTGGCGAAGTCGATGTCGGTCTTGGCGTTTTTCATCGCCTCTTCGGCCAGCTTCTTGGCCTCCAGCGCCTTGGCCTCGTCCAGGTCATGGCCGCGGATGGCGGTGTCGGCCAGCACGGTGACCGTGCCGGGCTGCACTTCCAGGATGCCACCGGCGACGAAGACGAACACCTCTTCACTGCCATCGGCCGGCTGGATGCGCACTGCCCCTGGCTTGATGCGGGTGATCAGCGGCGTGTGCCGGGGCAGGATGCCCAGCTCACCGTTTTCGCCAGGCAGGGCGACGAACTTCGCCTCGCCCGAGTAGATGCTTGACTCGGCGGAGACGACGTCAACATGAAGAGTGGCCATGACTTTCGATTCTCGTGGTGAGTGAGTGGTGCAAGGAGCAAGCAGTCGGGTGTCAGGCTAGGCGCGCCCCGCAGCCGTACACCCGTACGGCGAGGAGCGCAACGACGCCCCCGGCCCGAATGCTCCGCTCACTGAATCTTCTTCGCCTTTTCGAAAGCTTCGTCGATGGTGCCGACCATGTAGAACGCTTGCTCGGGCAGGTGATCGCACTCGCCGGCAACGATCATCTTGAAACCACGAATGGTCTCCTTCAGCGGCACATATTTGCCCGGGCTGCCGGTGAACACCTCGGCCACGTGGAACGGCTGGCTCAGGAAACGCTGGATCTTGCGCGCACGCGCCACGGCCAGTTTGTCTTCCGGGCTCAACTCGTCCATGCCCAGGATGGCGATGATGTCGCGCAGCTCCTTGTAGCGCTGCAGCGTGGACTGGACAGCTCGGGTGGTGCTGTAGTGCTCTTCACCCACCACGTTGGGGTCGACCTGGCGGCTGTTGCTGTCCAGCGGATCGACCGCGGGGTAAATGCCCAGCGACGCGATGTCGCGGCTCAACACCACGGTGGCATCCAGGTGGGCAAAGGTGGTGGCGGGCGACGGGTCGGTCAGGTCATCGGCCGGCACGTACACGGCCTGGATCGAGGTGATCGAACCGACCTTGGTCGAGGTGATGCGCTCTTGCAGGCGGCCCATTTCTTCGGCCAGCGTGGGCTGGTAGCCCACGGCCGACGGCATGCGGCCCAGCAGCGCCGAGACCTCGGTGCCGGCCAGCGTGTAGCGGTAGATGTTGTCGACGAAGAACAGCACGTCCTTGCCTTCGTCGCGGAAGCTCTCGGCAATCGTCAGGCCGGTCAGCGCCACGCGAAGCCGATTGCCCGGGGGCTCGTTCATCTGGCCGTAGACCATGGCCACCTTGGACTCGCCCAGGTTCTCCAGGTTGACCACGCCCGACTCGGCCATCTCATGATAGAAGTCATTGCCCTCGCGGGTGCGCTCACCCACGCCGGCAAACACGCTCAAGCCACTGTGGGCCTTGGCGATGTTGTTGATGAGTTCCATCATGTTCACCGTCTTGCCCACGCCGGCGCCGCCGAACAGGCCCACCTTGCCGCCCTTGGCAAACGGGCAGATCAGGTCGATCACCTTGATGCCGGTCTCCAGCAGTTCCTGGCTGGGGCTCAGCTCGTCATAGCTGGGCGCCTTGCGGTGGATGGAGGCGGTCAGCGTCTGGTCCACCGGGCCACG
>JANNMP010000645.1:0-8123 GCA_031398015.1 Burkholderiaceae bacterium | reverse complement strand
ACATGGTCGAAGGTGGTGGCTCTGACGACTACCGCCTGGTCAAGGCCATGCTCTATGCCCGGCCCGACTTGCTGCACCGCATCCTGGCGGTCAATGCCGACGCGGTGGCGGTCTACCTGAACGCCCAGATCGACGCCGGTGCCCAGGCGGTGATGGTGTTCGACTCCTGGGGCGGCGCGCTCGAGCACCGCGCGTTCCACCAGTTCAGCCTGGCCTACACCCAGCGGGTGCTGCGCCAGTTGAAGCGTGAGCACAACGGCCAGCGCATCCCGGCCATCGTCTTCACCAAGGGCGGCGGCCTGTGGCTGGAGCAGATTGCCACCACCGGCGCCGATGTGGTGGGCCTCGACTGGACTTGCGACCTGGGCACCGCCCGCCGCCGCCTGGACGACAGCGTGGCGCTGCAAGGCAACCTCGACCCGATGGTGTTGTTTTCCACGCCCGAAGCGGTGGCGGCCGAGGCGCGTGCGGTGCTCGATAGTTTCGGTGCACCGCAGCGCGCCGACGGCCGCTGGGGCGGCCATGTCTTCAACCTGGGCCACGGCATCAACCAGCACACGCCGCTGGAGCATGTTCAGGCCTTGGTGGAGGCGGTGCACGCCCATTCACCCACGCTGCGCCGCAGCACAGCGGTGCCCGCAGCGCGACACGCAGAATTGGCGTCGCCGCCACGGTGAGTGAGCGCTCAGGGCTTGACTTATCCCCAAAAACTCGATTCCGACAAACTGCCGGCCAGCAATGTGCAGCGCAGCATCAGATTTGCTGGATATTGGTGCTAACTCATTGATCTGAAAAGATTTTTCAGGTATGCCGCAAACTTGGGCAATCCAGGCCAAGGCCCGCTGGATCAAGCACTTAGCGCCGCCGCCGCCAGCTTTCCCACAAAGTTATCCACAGAATCCGGGGACAGTTGAAAAACCCGTTTTCAATCATCAACTTAACGCTGGTTCTTGATGTGAAGACGAAAAACCCGCCGCCAATCCAGGCTTTGTTGCATTGAACACGGTCACGCTGCTGGTGGCGGTGGATGCCCCGCAACACAGCGGATTGACCGGCCCCCTGCACTACCTGAGTGAGCAGCCACTGCCTCCGGGCACCTTGCTGCGCGTGCCGCTGGGCAAGCGTGAGCTGCTGGGCATCGTGTGGCACGGCCCGGCGCAGCCACCCGGCGGCAGTGCGCTGCCCGCGCCGCGCAGCGATCTGCGGCCGGTGGGCCCGGTGTTGCACAGCCTGCCGCCGCTGCCGCCGGCCTGGCTGGCGTTGCTGGACTTTGCAGCCGCCTACTACCAGCGCAGCGTCGGTGAGCTGGCGCTGTCGGTGCTGCCGCCGGCGCTGCGCCAGCTCGATGGTGCTGGCCTGGCCAAGCGCGTGTTGCGCCTGCTGGCCAAGCTGGACGCCACGCCGCCACCGTCTGCCGGTGGTGCACCCGAGCGGCCACGGCTGGGTGCCGAGCAGCAAGCCGCGCTGGCCGCGTTTGACACTGCCTGCGCCCAGGCTGGCGCAGGTGGCACGCCGGCACCGATGCTGCTGCATGGTGTCACCGGCAGCGGCAAGACCGAGGTCTACCTGCACGCCACCGAGCGGGTGCTGGCCAGCGGCCGCCAGGCGCTGGTGCTGGTGCCCGAAATCAACCTGACACCGCAACTCGAAGCGCGCTTTGCCGCGCGCTTTCCGCAGCACCGGCTGGTGTCGCTGCACAGCGGGCTGACCCCGGCGCAGCGCCTGCGCCACTGGCTGCTGGCCCATCTGGGCCATGCCGACATCGTGCTGGGCACCCGCATGGGCGTGTTTGCGCCGCTGCCCCGCTTGGGGCTGATCGTGGTCGATGAAGAGCATGACCCGTCGTACAAGCAGCAGGAAGGCGCCCGCTACTCGGCGCGTGATCTGGCCGTCTACCGCGCCCACCACGAGCGTGTGCCGGTGATCCTGGGCTCGGCCACGCCCAGCCTGGAGACCTGGCAGCGTGCCTTGCCCGGCCCGCAGCAGCGCTACAACCGCCTGGCGCTGGACGCACGCGTGGGCGGCGGTGCGTTGCCCCAGGTGCGGCTGTTCGACATGGGTGTGCTGCCACGGGTGCAGGGCCAGCCGGCGGTGCTGGCGCCGCCGGTGCTTGCCAGCCTGCAGCAGCGCCTGGCCGCCGGTGAACAAAGCCTGGTGTTCCTCAACCGGCGTGGTTATGCGCCGGTGCTGCACTGTGGCGATTGCGGCTGGAAGAGCGGCTGCCCGCACTGCAGCGCCTGGCGCGTGTTCCACAAGGGCGAGCGCACGCTGCGCTGCCACCACTGCGGCTTTGCCGAGCGGGTGCCACGCGCCTGCCCCGACTGCGGCAACCTGGACATCGCACCGCTGGGCCGCGGCACCGAAAAGCTCGAAGAGCAGCTGGCCGTGCTGCTGCCCGGTGCCCGCATCGCCCGGCTGGACGCCGACACCGCGCGTGGCAAGGGCCAGCTGCAGGCCCGGCTGGCACAAGTGCACGCCGGTGATGTCGACGTGCTGGTGGGCACGCAGATGGTGACCAAGGGCCATGACTTTCGCCGCATCACCCTGGTGGTGGCGGTCAACCCCGACAGCGCATTGTTTGCCAGTGACTTTCGCGCGCCCGAGCGCCTGTTTGCCTTGCTGATGCAGGCCGCCGGCCGCGCCGGGCGGGTGGCCGAGGCCAGCGCGCGCAGTGAGATGTGGGTGCAGACCTGGCACCCCCAACACCCGTTGTACGCGGCCTTGAAGCGGCATGATTTCACGGCCTTCGCCAGCAGCCAGCTGGCTGACCGGCTGGCCGCCGGCCTGCCGCCGCACAGCCACCTGGCGCTGCTGCGCGCCGAAGCGCGTGATGTGGGCGTGGCCATGGCCTGGCTGCAGGCCGCTGCGGTGCTGGCCAGGCAACTGGCCGCAGACGGTGCAGTCACCGTCTACCCACCTGTGCCACCGCCCATCAGCAAGCTGGCCGGCATCGAACGCCTGCAGATGCTGGTGGAGTCAGCATCGCGCGCCCGCCTGCAGCGCCTGCTGGCCGACTGGGTGCCGGCGCTGCACGGCCTGCGCAGCCAGCACAAGGGCCTGGCGCGCTGGGCCATCGATGTCGACCCGCTGGCGATCTGATCTGAGCGTTGCGGCAATCCGTCACGTCGGCTGATTTGACAGCCGCCACCCACCGGAACCAGGGGGTGCATCCGCAAGTGCTTGATGCGCCGAAGGTTTGATCAGTTGGCCTGGGACTTGCCTAGACAAGTGGGTCTTTCCATCCACTTGCAGAGAGCATCAACATGCGCCAACTTTTCACGACCCTCGCCGCCAGCCTGTTCACCATGGGCACCGCGTTTGCCGCGCCCAGCTACATGCCCACCGGCGCCCAGGCCAATGTGGCGCTGGCCACCGTCACCGCTGGTGGCTGGACGCAGTGCTACCAGGCCACCATGGCCACCACCATCGGCGACGCTGGCGAGAACGTGCTCAACGCCTGCCAGGGCGACCTGATCATGATGGCCGGCCGCGCGACGGGCTCACAAACCCTGCTGGCACTGGCTGCCACCAACCGCGCCGATTCGATCATCGACACCGGCGACAGCACCACCAACACGCACATCTCCAACGGCGCCCAGTGGTGGTACTCAGACAACTGGTCGTGGGGCTTCGCCAGCCTGGCCGACACGGTGCGCAACTTCGAGTGCGGCCAGGCCAGCCTGGGCATGTGCCTGCACACGCTCAGCTTTGTCGGCGGCTACAGCATCAACAACATCGCCGGCCTGAATGGCAGCACCGACTACGAGAAGCTGTTCTTCGTGGCCGATGCCAATGCCGTGCCCGAGCCCGGCGCGCTGGCGCTGGTGAGCCTGGCCCTGCTGGGCGCTGCCGCAGCGCGCCGCCGCAAGGCCGGCTGATCTGCCGTTGGCCGTAGCGGCCATGACCGCCCGACCCCGCTGCGGCGGGGTATTTTTTGGGCGGGCGTTTATGCTGCGGGCCACCGCAGCGCCGGCTGCCCGACACGGAGACCCGCATGCCCGCTTCGACCGCCCATGACACCCACCGCCGCCAGGCCCTGGCCACCGCTGGCGTTGCTGGCTTGTTGTTGCTGCTCGGTGGTTGCGGCGGTGGCAACACCGAGGCTGAAGAAGACCCGCCAGTGGCGCCCGGCCTGGCCATCAGCAGCGACACACCCGGGGTGGCTGCGTCAGCCTTCATCGTCAACTTCAAGTTCACAGCCGCTGCATCGGGCTTTGCGTCCGACAAGGTGGTGGTCAGCGGCGGCAGCGTCGTCGGCGGCTTCAGCACCGCCAGCAGCAGCGAATACAGCCTGGTGGTGCAGCCCAGCGCCAACCGCGTGGGACTGGTCGAGATCAGCGTGGCGGCGGGCGCTTTCCGCGACAGCAGCGGCACGGCCGCCAGCACGCGTGCCTACAGCTTTGCCCAGGCCTGCAACACCGTGCTGCCGGCCAATGAGCCGCTGCTCAGCATCACCGACAACGTGGCCGGCGCGGCCCAGGCCACCAGCCAGGTGGTGTTCACGCTGACCTTCAGCCGCGCCATCCGCGACAGCTTCAGCTTGGGCCAAGTGGCGGTGGCGGGCGGCAGGGTCGACACCTTCACCCGGGTGTCGGCCACGCTCTACAACATCGCTGTCACGCCGCCGGCCAGAACCAGCGGCAGCCTGCTGCTGCTGGTGCCGGTAGGCGCCTACATTGCCGATGCCACCGGTGTGGCCAACACGGTGGCAACCTTGGCCGGCGTGCCGTTCCAGATGCCTTGACCGGGCGCGCCAGCTCAGGCCTGCGGCTGCACGCCGAACAGCCAGGCCAGGGCGCTGAAGCTGGCAAACGCGCCCACAGTGCTGGCCAGGATGATGCGTGCCACACGGCCTGAATCAGCGCCGTAGCGCTCGGTCAGCAGCGACACACTGCTGGCACTCGGCAGCGCTGCGGCCAGCGTCAGCACCAGCAACTGGAAGGCCGACAGCGGCGCGCCCAGCTGCAGCGCCAGCGCACCGGCCAGCAGCACCAGCAGCGGGTGCACAAACAGCTTGATGGCCGCCACCGGCAGGTAGTGCGCCAGCGGCGTGCGGGTGTGGGCATGCTGGCCGGCACGCCACAGCACCGCGCCGATGGTGAACAGCGCCACCGGCGTGGCGCTGTCGGCCAGCATGCGCAAGGCGGTGTCCAGCGGGCCGCGGGTCTAGTTGCCGGTGGCCGACAGCAGCGCGCCCAGCGCAATCGACCAGGGCAGCGGGTTTGACAGCGCACCGCGCACCGCCCGCAGCGCCGCGCTGCGGGCGCCACCGGCATTGCCTTGCGCGCTGTCCTTCCATTGCGACAGCGCGATGCACAGCGAGCTGGTGACGAACAAGTCCGCCAGGATGGTGCAGATCACCGGCCCCGCTGCAGCCGGCCCGAGCAGCGCCACCAGCAGCGGCACGCCCATGAAGCCGGTGTTGGGGAAGGCCGCCACCAGCGCGCCGAAGGCGGCGTCTTTCAGCCCCACGCGGGCATTCAGCGAGATGGCGATGGTGAAGCCCACCACCACCAGCGCACACAGCACATACACCGCCAGCACCCAGGGGTTCAGCAGCTGCAGCACCGGCGTGTTCATGCCGAAGCGCATCAGCATGCAGGGCAGCGCGAAATACAGCACGTAGCCGTTCAAGCCGGGGATGGCCGACGCAGGCAGCACCCCTTGGCGGGCGGCCAACCAGCCCGCCAGCACCAGCGCAAAAAACGGAACGGTGACGGCGAGGATGGCCTGCATGCTGGGTGGGGAGTATCCCCGCCCGCCCCGGCAGCAGCGCCGCCGGACGCCGCTTGGCGGCTGCAGCTCAGCGTGGCAGGCGCAGCGTGACTTTGGCGCCGCCGGCTCCCACCTGCAGCACCGCATCGGCCTGGCCGAGCCCATCACTGCTGGCGCGCAGGCGATAGGCGCCGGCTGCCGGCACGCTGAGCGTGAAGCTGCCGTCGGCGCCGCTCAACAGTGCCACGTCGGGCAGGGCCACCGGCGCGGCCAGCCACAGCAGGCGCGCGCCGGCCACTGGCTGGCCGTGCACATCGAGCACACGGCCGGTCACCAGCAGCGGTGGGTTTGCGGATGTTGACTTGGTGGCCATCACACCAGTGTGTCAGACCTTCCAGGCCACCAGGTTGGCATACACCTGGGCATTGTTGCGGGTGCCTGAGTTGGTGCTGCCGCCGCCATAGGCATGCACCGCAAAGCCGTAGCGGTTGCCGTTGACGACGCGGTACACCGCAGCGCCGCTCTGGCCGCCGGCGGTGTCGATGTCGTAGTGCACCTTGCGCGCGGTGACGGCGGCAATGCGCCGGGCGTCGTACCACTGCGTGCCGCTGGGCTTGTCACCGGGGTAGCCGCTGATGTTGCCCACCGACGCCAGCAGGTCGGCATTGCTGAAGTTGCCGAAGCCCAGCCAGCCGGTGGCATTGCCCAGCGGCGTGGGCAGGATGATCACGCCGTAGTCGTATTCGGCATTGCCGCTGCTGGTCCAGCCACCAACCGAGCGGAAGGTGGTGGACGTGACCGAGCCGTACGGCAGGCTGTTGCCGTTGCGCCCGGGCATCACCTGGATGCGGCGCACCCAGCCGTCGCGACCCGGCACGCCGCTGCCCTTGATGAACACGCAGTGCCCGGCTGTCACCAGGGTGCGCGGGCCGATGAACCATCCGGTGCCGATCCACTGCGAGTTGTCGGCTGCGGTGATCAGCAGCGAGGCATGCACGCGCCAGGGGTAGGTGTTGGTGGCATTGATCTTGACCCGGTTGTCGGGGCCGTGCACCGTCTCGGCGGCAGGGCCGAAGCTGGCTTCGCCGATGTCGCTCAACTTGGATGTGTTGGGGGCGGTGAAGGCATCGGCCGCCATCTCGCTGACGCCGGCCATCAGCTTGAAGCCGGGCACCGCCTCGCTGCCGTCGCTGCTGGGCTTGACGGTCTTGGGGTTGCTGCCTTCGGACGGCGGCTTCATCACCGAGCGCTTGACGACGGCGGCGGCCTCGTCGCTTTGGTTGCTGGTGGGCGCGTGGGGGTCGATCTTGGGCGTGGTCTTGGGCGTCTTGGTGGTCTTGGCGGTGGCCATGGGCTCTCCTCGGGCGGACCGGGTGGCAGTGGCCCGCGCACCGGGCCACCAAGCTGCGCCGCCAGCGGTCCACTGGCAGGCGCTGGCGCACTCTAGGCACCGCAAGCCGGTGGGCCATCCTGCGTTGAAGGGATGACCGCTGCCCGCTGTCCACCGAAGGATTGACGAGACACGCGCCGCTAACATCGGCCGCCAGCCATGGCCACCGCACCGCAACCCCCAGACAGCCTGAACCCCGCGCAACTGCAGGCGGTGCACCACCTGGGCGGGCCCTGCCTGGTGCTGGCCGGCGCCGGCTCGGGCAAGACCCGGGTGATCACCCACAAGATCGCCCGCCTGCTGCAGGCCGGGCTGGCGCCGGCCGAGATTGCCGCCATCACCTTCACCAACAAGGCGGCGCAGGAGATGCGCGAGCGCAGCAAGGCGCTGGTGGGCTGGCGTGCCGCCAAGGACCTGGTGGTGGCCACCTTCCACAGCCTGGGCGTGCGCATCTTGCGCAGTGACGGCGAGCGCATCGGACTGAAGCCGCAGTTCTCGATCCTGGATGCCGACGATGTGCTGGGCGTGCTGCGCGATGCGGGCGGTGCCAGCGACAACAAGCAAGCGCGCAGCTGGCAATGGGCCATCAGCCTGTGGAAGAACCAGGGCCTGGACAGTGCCGCTGCCGCAGCCGTGGCGCAAGGCGCCGACGCGGTGCAGGCCGCGCGTGTGATGGCGCTGTATGAAGAACGCCTGGCGGCCTACCAGGCGGTGGATTTCGACGACCTGATCGGCCTGCCGCTGAAACTGCTGCAGCGCGATGCCGAAGCCCGCCAGAAGTGGCAGGCCATGTTCGGCCATGTGCTGGTGGACGAATACCAGGACACCAACGCGGTGCAGTACGACCTGCTCAAGCTGCTGGTCAGCGGCAGCGACCCGCGCCGCCACGGTTTGTTCACTGCGGTGGGTGATGATGACCAGAGCATCTACGGCTGGCGCGGCGCCAGCATCGACAACCTGAGGCGCCTGCCGTTGGACTGGCCCACGCTCAAGCTCATCGCGCTGGAGCAGAACTACC
>JANNMP010000608.1:0-3559 GCA_031398015.1 Burkholderiaceae bacterium | reverse complement strand
CCATGGTCGGCACCTGCGGCATCACCGGAGATCGCTTGGGGCTCATCACGCCCAGCGCAAACAGCCGGCCGGCCTGCACATGGGGCACGGCCTCGGGCATGACGGCAAACATCGCCTCCACCTGGCCGCCGATGGTGTCGTTGATCGCCAGCGCACCGCCCCGGTAGGGAACATGCAGCAGCTTGGTCTGGGTGCGGGCCTCGAACATCTCGCCGGCCAGATGCTGCGGGCTGCCGTCGCCCGATGAGGCGTAGCTGATGATGCCCGGCGCGGCGCGGGCCGCAGCGACCACCGCCGCCACGCTGGGGTACTTCTGCCGGTCCCTGACGACCAGCACCATCGGCTGGTTCACCAGCCGCGTGATCGGCGCGAAGTCGGCTTCCGGGTCATAGGGCAGCTTCTTGAAGACGCTCTTGTTGGTGGTCAGGAACGATGCCGGCGACACCGTCAGGGTGTGGCCGTCGGCCGCGGCACGCGCGACCACGGGCATGCCGATCTGCCCTGAGCCGCCCGCCCGGTTGTCCACGATCCACGGCTGGCCCAAGGCGGCGGCGAGCCGCTGCGCCAGGTTGCGGGCCACCATGTCGACGCTGCCGCCGGCGGGCAGCGCGACGAGGGGTTTGTCCGGTTGGTCAGGGTACTTGCCTTGCGCCAGGGCCAGCGTGGTAACGGGCAAGGCGCCAGCGGTGCCCATGGCACTGAGCCAGCGCATGGCAGCGCGCCGCGACAGGGAGTGTGATGAGGCCATGCAAACCTTTCTGATCAGGTTGGAGAAGTTTCAGCCGGCGGCCCGCAGAGCCTGCGCTGATGCGGCTGACTTGCCGCCAGATGAAGCGAGTCTTGTGCCACAGAAACCAGAGCCGTGCCTGACGGAGACACGAGGTCGAAAGACAGCGCAGGCTCAAGCCGCCGCCGGCCGCAGCGGCGGCCCCCAGGGCGTGCAGCGCACCAGCAGGATCGACGCGGTGCCGTAAGCCGCCATGCCCACTGCCACCAGCGCAAAGATGGCCCAGGCCGGCGCCTGCGCGGCCACCAGGGCTGTGCCGCCGGCGGCCACCAGCAGCAGCCGCAGCGTGCCGGCCAGCACCTGGCCGCCGACCCGGTTGGCCGCGATGGCCGACGAATACAGGCTGAGCCCGGCGCCGTAGAGCGCGTAGAACGGCCCGGCCCAGTGGAAGTAGGTGTCGGCCGCGGCCAGCACGGCTGGGTCATTGGTGAAGCGGTTGGTCCAGAGCTCGGGCGCCACGGCCAGCACCAAGCCGGCGCTGCCCAGCAGCAGGCCGGCCATCGCCGCCGCCGCCCAGCCCACGCGGCGGGCCCGGGCCACCTGGCCGGCACCGATGGCCATGCCGATCAGCGGCACCGAGGCGGCACCGAAGCTGAAGGCCAGCGGCACCAGCAGAAATTCCAGGCGCGTGCCGATGCCGTAGCCGGCCAGCGCCTGCGGGCCGCTGCGTGCCACCAGCCAGGTCAGGATCATCATCGTGCCGATGGTCTGCAGCGGCGATGCGCAGGCCTTCAGGCCCAGCTGCAGCAGATCACGCGCCAGTGCCGGTTGCCAGGTGGCGCCGCGCAGGCGCAGGCGGATGCGCGCCTTGCCGCTGCAGACGTACCAGCCCAGCACCACGGTGCCGCCGGCATAGGCCAGCACCTGGCCCAGGGCGATGCCCGGCATGCCCAGCTGCGGGATCGGCCCGGCGCCCAGGCCGAACACGCCGGCCAGCGCCACCTGCAACAGGCCCACGGCGATGAGGATGACCGATGGCACCAGCATGTTGCCGGTGGCGCGCAGCACCGCCGACAAGGTGTTGAGCAGCCACACGCCGGTGGAGCCGAGAAAGGCCACATGGGCATAGGCCACCGCCTGCGCCAACGGCTCGCCACGGCCGCCAAGCAGGCCGAACACCGCATGCGAAAGCGCCAGCATGGCCAGCGTGGTGGCCAGCCCCGCGATGACCGCGATGCCCAATGCATGCACCACCAGGGCCTCGGCCCTCGCCACCTGACCAGCGCCCAGGGCCCGCGACACCAACGACGCGATGCTGCCGCCCATCGCACCGCCGGAGAACATCTGCTGCAGCATCAGCAGCGGAAACACCAGCGCCATGCCGGCCAGCGCAGGCACGCCGAGCTGGCCCACGTACGCGGTCTCGGCGATCGCCGCCAGCGCACTGCCGACCATGGCCACCATGTTGGGCACCGCCAGGCGCCACAGAGTGGGCAGCACCGGGGCGGTGAGCAGAGGGTTGGCGATGGGGGCGGATGCTGCGGCCATGGGCCAGGGCCAGTATGGCCAGCCCGGGCGCGCGGGCTGTCGCCGATGCGGCAGGCCTGGCCTGGCGGTCCCGGGATGGATTCAAGGCGGTCCGAGGGAACGCACAAGCAAGATAAAGCCCCGGCTGGCGGGGCTTTGCGTGGTGTGTCGGCGACTGACTGAAAGCCATCCATGGCGGAGAGAGCGTCCGCAGGATTCGAACTCTAGCCGGCATCACCCCAGGTCAACTGCCGTCCTTCACTTGGCATCTTTCCTATAAGAACCATAAAAATCCATCGTCAACCGTTGCCAACGATCATCACCCAAGCGCACAATCGATGTTGGGTTGTTTGTTGGGTCGAATGAACGGGAGGCGCGGATGCCAAAGATTGCCAAGGAACTAAGCGCCATCGAAGTGGCCCGGCTGACTGCACCAGGGTTCCACTCAGTCGGTGTGGTGCCCGGGCTGGCAATGCAGGTCAGCGCCACCGGCGCACGCTCATGGGTGCTACGCGCCAAGGTCAGCAGTGGCAAGCGCAGGGATATGGGCCTGGGTGCCTATCCCGGCGTGACGCTGGCCCAAGCCCGCGAAAAGGCCCGTGAAGCCCGCGCCGCCATCGGCAAGGGGCATGATCCCATCCTTGAGCGCCAGCGCGAACAAAGCGCGCTGCTGGCCGCGCAAGCCAGCGTTATCACGTTCAGCGCCGCCGCTGCCTCGTACATCAAAGCCAAGACCCCGGAATGGCGGAACGCGAAGCACGCCGAACAATGGGGTTCGACGCTCTCCACCTACGCATTCCCGGTCATCGGTCAGTTGCACGTCGCCGACATCGGGCAGGCGCATGTGATGAGGATTCTTGAACCCATCTGGACCACCAAGACCGAGACGGCCAGCCGGGTGCGTGGTCGGATTGAAAACGTGCTCGATTGGGCAAAGACCAAGGGATACCGCACCGGTGACAACCCGGCCCGGTGGCGCGGTCACCTAGACAAGCTGCTGCCCAAGCCGGAAAAGGTCACGTCGGTGGAGCATCACAAGGCCGTGCCCGTCGATGACGTGCCAGGCTTCTACCAAGCACTGCGGCAGCGTGAAGGCATGGCAGCGCGCGCGCTTGAATTCGTCTTGCTGACCGCCGCACGGTCAGGCGAAGTCCGGGGTGCGACCTGGGCCGAGTTAGACCTAGCCAAAGGGCTTTGGACAGTGCCAGCCGACCGCATGAAGGCCCGCAAGGAACATCGCGTGCCGCTGTCTACAGCCGCGCTGGCGCTGCTGAACGACCTGCACCGAGTCGAAGGCACCGAGTT
>JANNMP010000575.1:0-2112 GCA_031398015.1 Burkholderiaceae bacterium | reverse complement strand
GCGATGGACGCCCGCATGGACGAGGTGTATGCCGCCGCCTACCGCCACGGCCCCAGCGGCTGGGTGGTGACCACGACGCCGCAGCTCTACACCCTGCCGGCGCTGGCTGGGCTGTGGTTGGCGGCGCCGCCGCAACGTGTGGCCGGCAGCGCCATCAGCGTCTTTGCCGACCGCCTGCCCTGGGCCACGGCGCAGCGCTGGCCGGATTGCAGCGACCGCGCCGCCGCGCTGCTGCGGCTGGCCGAGGCCGCCTGGGACAGCGGCCAGGCCATGCCCGCCGATGCCGCGCTGCCGCTGTACTTGCGGGACAAGGTGGCATTGACCACGGCCGAGCGGCTGGCCGTGCGTGGCCTGCGTGCCTTGCAAGTTTCGGCCGGCAATGTCGCCAGCGGCGGGCCCGGCGGAGCGGCGGCGTGATCGACCTGGCCGGCCCCGGCGGCCAGCCGCGCCGCGCCGCGCCGCTGGCCTGGCAGCGGCCGATGCAAGCCAGCGACCTGCCGGCCGTGCTGGCGATGGAATCAGCGACCTACCGCTTTCCCTGGAGCCAGGCCAATTTTGTCGATTCACTCGCCGCCGGTTACCTGGCCTGGGTGCGGCACGGCGCACAACAGCAACTGCTGGCCTATTGCGTGGCCCAGCCCGGCTTTGAAGAAACCCATTTGCTGAACCTGACGGTGGCCCCAGACCAGCAGCGCCAGGGCCATGGCTGGGCACTGCTGGCAGCGCTGGCCGCCTGGGCCCAGCAGCGTGGTGACGCGGCGCTGTGGCTGGAGGTGCGCCAGAGCAATGCTGCCGGCCGCGCGCTGTATGCCGCCGCCGGCTTCGACGACGTGGGCCAACGCCGCGCCTACTACCCGGCCGAGCATGGCCAGCGTGAAGACGCGGTGGTGATGCGGCTGGCGCTGCGCCCGGGCGGCGACGCGCTGGATGCCCGAGCCAGCGATGCGCTGGTCTGAGCGCCAGCAGGCCATGTTGCAGGCGATGGGCCTGCGGCTGTGGTCACCCGCCGCGCCAGCGCCATCCAACCCTGCCGTGCCGGCCGCTGGCTTGGTTGCTGCGCCAGTTGCTGCGCCGGTTGCAGCGCCGGTTTCAGCGCCGCGTGCAGCGCCCACCGCCGCCCCAGCCGCAGCACAACGCGCTGCGCCACCGGCCGCGCCCGCCGAGCGCCAAGACGCTGCAACCATTGCCGGCCTCGGCTGGCCCGCGCTGCAGGCCGCAGTGGCCGGTTGCCAGGCCTGCGGCCTGTGCACCTCACGCCGGCAGACGGTGTTCGGCGTCGGCCATGCCCAAGCGCACTGCATGGTGGTGGGTGAAGCCCCGGGTGAGCAGGAAGACCAGCAAGGCGAGCCCTTTGTCGGCGCCGCAGGCCAGTTGCTTGACCGCATGCTGGCCGCGCTGGGCCTGGGCCGCACTGAAGCCACGCCCGAGCGCCAGGTGTTCATCGCCAATGCGCTGAAATGCCGGCCGCCGCGCAACCGCAACCCCACGCCCGACGAGCTGGCCGCCTGCCAGCCCTACTTGCAGCGCCAGGTGGCGCTGGTGCAGCCACGGGTGATCCTGGCGATGGGCCGGTTTGCCGTGCAGTCACTGCTGGGCAGCGATGCGCCGATCGGCAAGCTGCGTGGCACGGTGCACCGCTGGCAGGGTGTGCCGCTGGTCGTCACCTACCACCCGGCCTACCTGCTGCGCCAGCCGGCCGACAAGGCCAAGGCCTGGGACGACCTGTGCCTGGTGGCCGAGCTGCTGCAGCCCCCGGCTGCCGTCAGCCCCCCGGCTTTGCCTTGACCGGCCGCGTCCAGCCCGGCACCACCACCTGCTTGCCACGCGCCACCGTCAGTTGCCCGGCCGGTGTGTTTTTGCTGATGGTGCTGCCGCCGCCCACCGTGCCACCGGCGCCGATGTGCACCGGCGCCACCAGCACGCAGTTGCTGCCGATGTGCACGTCGTCGCCGATCAGCGTGCGGTGCTTGTTGGCGCCGTCGTAATTGGCGGTGATGCTGCCGGCGCCGTAGTTGACCCGCTGGCCCACATCCGCATCGCCCAGATAAGCCAGGTGGTTGGCCTTGGCACCCTTGGCCAGGGTGCTGTTCTTGACCTCGACGAAGTTGCCGA
>JANNMP010000571.1:0-4718 GCA_031398015.1 Burkholderiaceae bacterium | reverse complement strand
GGGGACACGTAGTAGGACAGGCCACCCCGCCCAGCCGCGAGCGCGCCAATCGTCGCGAACACGCCATCAATGAGGTGAGAGTTTTCGGGAGCGGCAACCCTGCCAGACGAAGGCGGATCTGCCGTTTCACATGAGACTTTTCAGGAGCAGAGCGCCGCAGCAATCACATTCCACTCAGGTGAGTCACTATTTCACCTGAACCCCGCCTGCGCTAGCATCGTCGAATGTCCGAATTGCCCACGCTGGCATCCCAAATTGAACCACCGCCCACACCGCGCAAGCCGCGCCGTGCAGCACCGCACCGCACGGCATCCGCCCCTGAGCCGGTGCTGCGCAAGCCGGTCAACACCCTGGCCATCGTGCCCAAGTCGCACAAGATCACCTCGCTGGGGCGCAAGAGCTACAACGTGCTCTTGCATGAGGCCCAAGAGCAGGGCCTGGACAAGACCGTGTTCCAGGCGCCGCTGGAACGCATCATCCGTGGCATCGACTTCGATTCCAACGACCAGGCGCTGATCAAGAAACACCTGCGTGCGATGGTCTCCACCACGGTGGAATGGCAGTCGCCCACCACAGGCGAGGGCAGCTCATGGAACGTCAGCGGCCTGCTGGCCCATGCGCGCCTGTCCAAGCAACGCGGCCAGGTGTGGGTGGAATGGTCGTACGCGGTCAACCTCAAGCAAGAGCTGCTCGAGCCGACCGTGTTCGCCCGCCTGTCGCTGGAGATCATCTCGCAGCTGCGCTCGCATGCCGGCATTGCGCTCTACGAGATCTGCGCCCGCTACAAAGACATCGGCCGCACATCGCGCCAGGCCTGGGCCTGGTGGCGCCCGGTGTTGAGCGGCCGGCCCGAGAGCGAAAAGACCGCGCGTCTGGAGTACCGCATCTTCAAGCGCGACACGCTCAAACCCGCCATCGCCGAAGTCAACGCCGTCACCGACCTGCAGATCGAGCTGGTCGAGCACAAGGCAGGCCGCTTCATCGACGAACTGCAATTTCTCATCCACCGCAAACCGCAGGCCAGCCTGCCGCTGCGCCCGCCCAGCGAGCCGGTGGATTTGTCGCTGGTGGCCCGCGCCGTGTCATTGGGCGTCGACGACAGCCGTGCCGAGGAACTGGCCGACGCCTACGGCGAAGCGGCGCTGCGCAACGGGCTCGATGCGTTGCAGCGCCGCAGCGCCAGCGCCTACCCAGAGCCACTGCGCGACCCGTACCGCTACTTGAAAACCTTGATGCCCGGTGAAGCCGCCAAGACCCGGCCCGCCGCCCCGGCACCTGCGGCCGCTGCAGCGCCAGCTCTCGGTGGCGCGCGAGAGGTCGCACAAGATGTCGCACACGATCTCGCGCAAGAGGCCGCACAACATGTCGCACAACATGTCGCACAAAAGGGCGCAGCGGCCCACGCGGCGGCGGCGCTGTCGCCCGAGCAGCAGCGCCGCCAGGGCGTGTGGGCCGCAGCGTGGTTGCGCCAGCGCCATGCGCAGGTGGCCGCCGGCATCGCCGCGCTGTCGGCCGACGAGCAGGCCCGGCTGAGCGACATGCTGGCCGAGGACATGGCCGCACGCGCGGTGCACCCGTCGATCCGCAAACGGCTGCAGGGCAGTGGCTGGCAGCACCCGATGGTGCTGCACGAGATGCTGCGCTTCTACGCCCGCGCGGCCATCGGCGAGCACTGGGACCAGCCCACGCCCGAGCAACTGCTGGCCGTGGCCGGCGAGCTGGGCGATGGCGCTGCCGCAGCGGCTGCCACCACCGCCGCCAGCCGGCGTCGTTGACGGTACGCAAGCCCGTGCGGCCCGCGCTGCAGCCCACACCGCAGCCCACACTGCAGCCCACACTGCAGCCCACACCACATACCACACCGCAGCCCATGGCCCTCACCACCTCGCACGCCGTCGGCCCCGACTGAACCATCGCTGCGCGACATCACCTTGGGCGCGCTGCTGGCCTGGGCCGCAGAGACCACGCCCGAGCGCATCGCACTGATCTTCGGCACGCCCGATGCGGCCCAGCGCCGGCAGTGGACCTATGCCGCGTTGTACGCGGACAGCCAGCGCACCGCGCGCGCTTTGCTCAGCCGTTTTCAGCCGGGTGAACGGGTGGCGGTGTGGGCACCCAACCGGCCTGAGTGGCTGATGATGGAGTTTGGCTGTGCGCTGGCCGGCCTGGTGCTGATCACCGTCAACCCGGCGTTTCGTGCGCAAGAGCTGCAGTACGTGCTGACCCAGTCGCGCGCCGCCGGTGTGGTGGTGGCCGACCAGTTCCGTGGCAATGCGATGCTGGCCACGGCGCAGCAGGTGGCGCTGTCTTGCCCCGCGCTGCGCGAGGTGATCCGCTTCGACGATTGGCACAGTTTCATGGCTGCCGGCGACGACGCGGGCATCAGTTTGCCCACGGTGCAGCCGCGTGACGCGGTGATGATCCAGTACACCTCGGGCACCACCGGCTTCCCCAAAGGCGCGCTGCTGCACCACCACGGCCTGGTCAACAACGGCGCCCACACGGCTGACCGCATGGGCGTGGCCGATGGCGCGGTGTGGATCAGCACAATGCCGCTGTTCCACACCGGGGGCTGCGTCTGCTGCGCCATCGGCGCGGTGTCGCGCCGCTGCACCCAGGTGCTGCTGGAGGCCTTCGAGCCCGGCCTGGTGCTGGAGCTGTTCGAGGCCTACCGTGGCAACGCCATGGTCGGCGTGCCGACGATGTTGATCGCGATGCTGGAGCATCCGCGCTTCGCCGACACCGACCTGTCGTCGGTGCGCGCCATCTGCGCCGGTGGCTCCACCGTGCCGGCGGCGCTGGTCACGCGGCTGGAAACCACGCTGCCGATCAGCCAGGTGGGCGAGTACTGCACCCGGGGCTGCCACGTGATGCATGGCTGCTTCGACATGCCCGATGCCACGGCCGCAGCCATCGACGCCGACGGCTGGCTGCACACCGGTGACCTGTGCGCGATGGACGCGCGTGGCTGCTGCACGGTTGAAGGGCGCTTGAAGGACATGATCATCCGTGGCGGCGAGAACATCTACCCGCGCGAGCTGGAAGAACTGCTGTTTGCCCACCCCAGCGTGGGCAGCGTGGCGGTGGTGGGCCTGCCCGACGCCAAGTACGGTGAAGAAGTGGCGGCCTTTGTGCGCCCGGCGCCCGGTGCGGTGCTCGACAAAGCGGCGCTGATCGCCCACATGCGGGCCCACCTGGCGCCGCACAAGACGCCACGGCGCTGGTTTGCGGTGGCTGAGTTTGCGCTCACCGGCTCGGGCAAGATCCAGAAATTCAGGCTGCGTGAGTTGCAGCAGGCCGGGCTGATCGACGAGCTGCAGCGCAGGGATGTGGAGCCGGGCTGTGCAGCCCGGTACCGCCCGACAGCGCGGTCAATCCAGATCGTCGGGGCCGTAATGGCCCATGCGCTGCGACTTGGTTTCGATGTAACCACGGTTGTGGCTGTTGGGCTCGGTGTGCAGCGGCACCCGGGCCACCACGTCGATGCCCAGGGCCTGCAGGGCGGCCACCTTGCTGGGGTTGTTGGTCAGCAGCCGCACCTGGCCCACACCCAGCTGGGCCAGCATGGTGGCGGCCACGCTGTAATCACGCGCATCGTCGGGCAGGCCCAGCAGGCGGTTGGCCTGCACCGTGTCGGCACCGGCCTGCTGCAGCGCGTAGGCGCGGATCTTGTTGACCAGGCCGATGCCGCGGCCTTCTTGCCGCAGGTACAGCAGCACGCCGCGCCCGGCCTGGGCAATCGCCTTCAGGCCGGCTTCGAGCTGGGCCCCGCAATCGCACTTCAGGCTGTACAGCGTGTCGCCGGTCAGGCATTCGCTGTGCATGCGGATCAGCACCGGCTCACCGCCTTGCAATCGCCCCAGGCTCATCGCCGCATGCTCTTGGCCGGTGGCCGGGTCAACCAGGCCGTGCAGGTCGAATTCAGCCCACTGGGTGGGCAGCTTGCAGCTGACCAATGTGCCGGGTGTGGCATCGGCCAGGGCGGTGTTCAATCGTGTGTTCATGGCAAGCGCGAATTGTCGGCCAACACCTCAGCCGCTGTGCGCGCGTGCGAGACAGCGCTGCGTTGGTTCACAGCGGCTCAAACAATCCTGCTTTTGTGCCCGGCCCAGTACGCATCACGCAGCAGGCGCTTGTACAGCTTGCCGGTGGGCAGGCGGGGCAGGGCGTGCGAGAAGTCGATGCTGCGTGGGCACTTCAGGTGCGCCAGGTGGGCGCGGCAGAAGTCGATCAGCTCGGCCGCCAGCTCGGCGCTGTGGGCCATGCCGGCCACCGGTTGCACCACCGCCTTCACTTCCTCGCCCAGGTCGGCATTGGGCACACCAAACACCGCCGCGTCGGCCACCTTGGGGTGGGTGATCAGCAGGTTCTCGCACTCTTGTGGATAGATGTTGACGCCACCCGAGATGATCATGAAGCTGGAGCGGTCGGTCAGGTACAAAAAGCCGTCGTCGTCCAGGTAGCCCATGTCGCCCACGGTGCTCATCGTGCCGTCGGGTGAGCGGGTCAGCGCGGTGCGCCCGGGGTCATTGAAGTACACAAACGGGCTGGCGGTCTTGAACCAGATCTCGCCGCTCTGGCCACGCGGCACCGGCTGGTGGGCATCGTCAAGGATGTGCACATCGCCCAGCAGCACCCGGCCCACGCTGCCCCGGTGGGCCAGCCATTCAGCTGAGTTGCAGGCCGTGAAGCCCAGGCCCTCGGTGGCGCCGTAGTAC
>JANNMP010000568.1:0-1564 GCA_031398015.1 Burkholderiaceae bacterium | reverse complement strand
GACACCCCGGCCTATTCAGACGACTACGGCCGCAAGGTGTATGACCATTACGGCGTGCCCTGGTACTGACCTGCGGGCCAAGCCGGTTGCCACCGGGCGTGTGATCAGGCGGCAGGCCTGAGCACCGGCCCGGGCCTGGCGTTGCAACGTTGGCCATCGCGCAGCACCGCGCTGCCGTTGACCAGCACATGCACAAACCCCAAGGGATGCACGGCCGGCGCCGCGATGGTGGCCCGGTCTTGCACCTGGCTGGGGTTGAACACCACCAGGTCGGCGAAATCACCAACGCGCAAGCTGCCACGGCCGGTCAGCCCCAGCCGCGTTGCTGGCCGGCCGGTGATGCGGTGCACTGCATCGGGCAGTGACAGCACGCCGCGCGCGCCGGCATAGCCACCCAGCAACCGCGCCACCCAGCCATAGCCGCTGAGCGAGCCGATCACGCCTTGCAGCGGCCCTTGGTCTGACACCGCCAGCGTGTCCGACATCACGCTGCATTGCCCATGCTGCAGGCACAGGCAGATGTCGGCATCGTCGAAATTGCGCGATGTCCACATCAGCTGGGCCATGCCTTCGCCCTCGTCATGCAGCAGGTCGAACACGGCGTCATGCGGGTCACAACCACGCAGACCGCCGATGTGGGCGAAGTCCAACCCCACCAGCTCGGGGTGGGCCACTGAGCGCAGCAGCACGATGCGCTGCCACTGCCGGTCAGTCACCAGGCGCCAGATCGGCTGCGGGTTGTGCTTCATGTGCTCGCGCTGCTGTGGGTCACGCAGGCGCGCCAGCGTGGCGGCCGTGCCACCCTCGCGGGCCCAGGCCGGCAGGGCCGACACCACCACCGTGTGCGCCCAGTCGTGCGGGATCACGTCGAAGGCCACGTCGATGCCGTCGCGCCGCGCGCGGTCGATGGTTTGCAGGGCAGCGGCCATCGCCGCAGGTGGCGCGCCGTATTTGGGCTGGATGTGCGAGATCTGCAGCCTTGCGTGGCTGCGGCGCGCGGTGCGCAGCGCCTCGGCCAGGCCTTGTTCGATCTGCACATCGCGGTTGCGCACATGGGTGGCGTACAGGCCGCCCCGGCGTGCCGCCACTTGCGCCATGGCGTCAATCTCGTCTGGCGCTGCCATGTTGCCGGGCCAGTACTCCAGCCCGGTGGACAGGCCGAACGCGCCGTCATCGAAGGCCTGCTCGGCCAGCCGCACCAGGCTGGCGGTGTCGGCGGCATCGCCCGCGGCGCGGCGGATGGCACCGTGGCCGACAAAGGCGGCCACGTTCAGCGCCGGGCGCGCCTGCTGCAGGCGTTCAAGGTAGCTGCCGAAGCTGCGCCAGTCCAGCGCCACGCCGGCCTGCACATGGCCGACCAAGTGGCTGGCATCGGCTGTGGCACCCATCGGCGCGGCGCTGAAGCCACATTGGCCGATCACCTCGGTCGTCACACCCTGGCACACCTGGCTGTCGGCACTGCCGTCCACCAGCAAGGTGAAATCCGAATGGGTGTGCATGTCGATGAAGCCCGGCGCCACCGTCAGGCCGCTGGCGTCCAGCCGCTCGGCGGCGCTGGCCTGGC
>JANNMP010000549.1:0-5328 GCA_031398015.1 Burkholderiaceae bacterium | reverse complement strand
GGCGGCCCTGGGTGCGGGTGCGGGCGTAGTCCAGCGAGGCCTGGTCGCCGGCCATGCCCAGCATCACGGCGGCGGTGCCGACCCCGATGCGGGCCTCGTTCATCATGTGGAACATGCAGCGCAGGCCTTGGCCGGGCTGGCCCACCAGGTGGCCGATGGCACCGGCCTGGCCAGCGGGCATGAACCGGCCTTCGCCGAAGTTCAGCAAGGTGTTGGTGGTGCCGCGCCAGCCGCATTTGTGGTTCAGGCCGGCCAGCGCCACGTCATTGCGCTCACCGGTGAGCTGGCCATCTTTGCCCACCAGGTGTTTGGGCACGATGAACAGCGAGATGCCCTTGGTGCCCGCGGGCAGCCTGCCATCCGCCCCGGGGATCTTGGCCAGCACCAGGTGGATGATGTTCTCGGTCAGCTCATGCTCACCGGCCGAAATCCACATCTTGTTGCCCTTGAGGCGGTAGCGTGGGCCCAACGGGTCGGCGTCGCAGCCATCGCCATCCGGCACCGCCCGGGTCGCCACATCGCTCAGGCTGCTGCCGGCCTGCGGCTCGCTCAGGCACATGGTGCCCGAGAAGCGGCCGGAGAACTCGTTCAGCGCAAACACCTGCTGCTGCAACGGCGTGCCGTGGGCCATCAGCAGGTTGGCATTGCCAACACTCAACAGGCTGGCGTTGATGCTGACCGAGGCCTTGGAGAAAAACGCGTTGGCCGCCAGCTCCACCGTGTAGGGCAATTGCAGGCCGCCGATGGCATGGTCTTGCGCCGCGCTCAACATGCCCGACGCGGCATAGGCATCCCAGGCCGCCTGGGTGGCGGCCGGCAGGATGACGCGCTCACCGTCGAAACGCGGCTCCTCGGTGTCAACCAGGCGGTTGAACGGCGCAAACTTGTCACGGGCGATTTTTTCGCAGGTGTCCAGCACCTGGCTGAAGGTCTCTGCCGAGTGCTCGGCAAAGCGGGGCCGCGTTGTGAGCGAGGCCACGTTCAGCCAATCCGTGAGCAGGAAATCGAGGGTCTGGCGCATGTTGGTTGGTGGGGGAACATGGCGGCCAGCCGCAGCCGGCCAAGGCGCCTCAGGCGGCCGTCAGTGCGAAGTGCGCCAGTGCTGCAGTGGCAATCGGCGCGCCCCACTCCTGCACGAAGTGGCCACCCTCGGGCAGCAACATCGGCGGCGGGCAGCCACGGATGACAGCGCGCAGTGCATCCATCGTGGGCAGCCCCAGCACCGGGTCCGACACGCCCACCGCCATGAAGCTGCTGCCCTGCCACTGCTGCTGCCAGAACAGCGACGCTGCCCGGCTGATGGCGGCGCCCGGTGCATCAGCGCCATCGGGCACCAGGTTGGGAAAGGCGCGCAGCGCTGCCTTGTAGGACGCATCGGGGAACGGTGCGTCATAACCCGCCGCTTCAGCGTCTGTCATGTCGCGCCTGCCGCGCTTGAGCAGCTTGCCCACGGCCAGGTCAGGTTGGCTGTTGCTGTAACTGCGCCAGGCCTTGAAGCCGTCGGTCAATGTGCCGGTGGCCAAGGTGGTGTTCATCACCAGCAGGCGCGAAAAACGCTCGGGCATCGCCATGGGCAAGGTCAGGCCGAAGATGCCGCCCCAGTCCTGGCAGACCAGCATCAGCTTGTTCAGATCCTGGTCTTCGATGAAGTTCAGCAAACTCTGGCGGTGGTTGTCGAAGCCGTGCCAGCCCTCATCAGCCGGCTTGTCAGAGCGGCCGAAGCCGATCAGGTCAGGCACCACCACGCGCAGGCCGGCGCCCAGAAACACCGGCAACATGTGGCGGTAGATGTAGCCCCAGCTCGGGTTGCCGTGCAGGCACAGCACGGTGGCGGGCGCGTCGAGCGGGCCTTCGTCAACGTAAGCCATGCGCGGCCCGTCAGCGCCCAACGGGTGCGCGTACTTTGGCGCATGGGCCCAGCCCGGCAGGCCGGCAAAGCGTGCTTCGGGTGTGCGCAGCATGGCCGCGGTCACAGCACCTCGAACACGCCCGCCGCGCCCATGCCGCCGCCGATGCACATGGTCACGCACACCTTCTTGGCACCGCGCCGTTTGCCTTCGATCAACGCGTGGCCCACCAGGCGCTGGCCGCTCATGCCGTAGGGGTGGCCCACGGCGATGGCGCCGCCGTTGACGTTGAGCCGGTCCATCGGGATGCCCAATCGATCCGCGCTGTAGAGCACCTGCACCGCAAAGGCTTCGTTCAACTCCCACAGGTCGATGTCGGCCACCGTCAGGCCCAGGCGCTTGAGCACCTTGGGCACCGCAAACACCGGGCCGATACCCATCTCATCGGGCTCGCAACCGGCCACCGCAAAGCCCAGGAAGCGGCCGAGCGGCAACAGATTCTTCTGCTGCGCGTAGCTGTCGCTGACCAGCACGCAGGCGCCGGCGCCGTCTGAAAACTGACTGGCGTTGCCGGCAGTCACCACACCACCAGGCACCGCCGAGCGCACGCCCACGATGCCTTCATAGGTGGTGCCCGGGCGCAGGCCTTCGTCCTGGCTGACGGTGACCTCTTTGCTGCGCAGGCCCAGCACCGCGTCGGCCACACCGGCCGTCACGGTGATGGGCGCAATCTCGTCGTTGAATTTGCCGGCCTCTTGCGCGGCGCAGGCCTTCTGCTGGCTCTCGGCGCCGTAACGGTCCATGCGCTCTTTGGGCATGCTGTAGCGCTTGGCCACCATCTCGGCGGTCTGCAGCATGTTCCAGTAGATCTCGGGCTTCATCTTCTGCAGCGCCGGGTCGACCATCATGTGGGTGTTCATCTCCTGCTGCACGCAAGAGATGCTTTCCACACCACCGGCCACATACACGTCATCCTCGCCGGCAATGATGCGCTGCGCTGCCATGGCGATGGTCTGCAAGCCGCTTGAGCAGAAGCGGTTGACGGTGGCGCCACTCACCGTGATGGGCAGGCCGGCGCGCAGCAGCGCCTGGCGCGCGATGTTCATGCCGGTGGCGCCTTCGGGGTTGGCGCAACCCATCAGCACGTCATCGACCTCGGCGCCGTCGATGCCGGCGCGCTGCACCGCATGGGCGATGGCGTGCCCACCCAGCGTGGCGCCATGGGTCATGTTGAAGGCGCCCTTCCAGCTCTTGGCGAGCGGGGTGCGGGCGGTGGAAACGATCACGGCATTGGTCATGTTGGCTCCTGGATTCGGGTGTGCTTGGCCGGGCTCAGGCCATGGCGCCGGCCACGGTGCTGGAGTGTTTGTAGACGCTGGTCTTGACCGTGCTGAACACCCGGCGCAGCATCGGCTCGAAGTCGCTGATGGGCAGGGTCTCGCCCTGGGGGTCGAAGGCCGGGTTGTCGTACAGCGCGCAGAACTCTTCGGTGCGCGTGAAGTGCGGGTGGCCGGCAAACTGGTCGCGCATGTGGCGGTCCAGCCCGATGTGGTGGAAGAAGTAGTAGCCCTGGAAGATGCCGTGGTGCTGCACCATCCACAGGTTGGCCTCGCTGACGAAGGGTTTGAGGATGGCGGCGGCGATGTCGAAGTGGTTGTAGCTGCCCAGCGTGTCGCCGATGTCGTGCAGCAGCGCGCAGACCACGTACTCCTCGTCGCGGCCGCCTTTCAGCGCGCGGGTGGCCGTTTGCAGTGAATGCTGGTAACGGTCAACCGGGAAGCCGCCCATGTCACCGTCGAGCAGCAACAGGTGCGCCAGGATGCGGTCGGGCAGCGTGCGGGCCATCGCTGGGAACTCCGCGCCGATGGCCTTCCAATCATCTGCGGTGCTGTGCTCCATGCTGCTGAAAGTGGCGCGTGCGTTCATGACTGTGTCCTTGGTTCAGGTAAATGACTTGCCGTCGGCCACCAGCCGCTTCAGCAGCGGTGCCGGTTGCCAGAATGCGCCGTCGTCGTTGGGGTTCTGGGCAAAGCGTTGCATCGTGGCCACCACGTTGTACAGCCCCACGGTGTCGGCATAACACAGCGGCCCGCCCCGGTGCAGCGGAAAGCCGTAGCCGGTGAGGTAGATCATGTCGATGTCACTGGCCTTGTTGGCGATGCCTTCTTCGAGGATGTGCGCCGCCTCGTTGACCAGCGCGTACACCAGGCGCTGCACGATCTCGTCGTCGCTGACCTTGCGCGCCGTGATGCCCAGTTCTTTGCGGTGGTCAGCCACCATCTGCTCGACCAGCGCACTGGGGATCGCATCACGCTTGCCGGCCTGGTAGTCGTACCAGCCGGCTTGTGTCTTCTGGCCAAAGCGGCCCAGTTCACACAGCAAATCGGCCGTCTTGCTGTATTTCATGTCGGCGCGTTCACCCGCCCGGCGCTTGCGGATGGCCCAGCCGATGTCGTTGCCGGCCAGGTCGCCCATGCGGAACGGGCCCATGGCAAAACCGAACTTCTCCACCGCCTTGTCCACCTGGGCCGGCGTGCAGCCTTCGTCCAGCAGGAAGCCAGCCTGGCGGCTGTATTGCTCGATCATGCGGTTGCCGATGAAGCCGTCGCACACACCCGACACCACCGCCGTTTTCTTGATCTTCCTGGCCACCGCCATCACCGTGGCCAGCACGTCCTTGGCAGTCGCCTCACCACGCACCACTTCGAGCAGCCGCATCACATTGGCGGGGCTGAAGAAGTGCATGCCCACCACGTCTTGCGGGCGCTTGGTGAAGTTGGCGATCTTGTTGACATCCAGCGTGCTGGTGTTGCTGGCCAGGATGGCGCCGGGCTTGGCGATCGCATCGAGCTGCTTGAACACGGTTTCCTTGACGCCGATTTCCTCGAACACGGCCTCGATGATCAGGTCGGCATTCTTCAGGCCGTCGTAGCTGAGCGTGGTGGTCAGCAAGGCCATGCGCTGCGCGTACTTGTCGGCCTTGAGCTTGCCCTTCTTGACCTGCGCTTCGTAGTTCTTGCGGATGGTGGCCACGCCCCGGTCCAGCGCCTCTTGCTTCATCTCCAGCATCGTCACCGGGATGCCGGCGTTGAGGAAATTCATCGTGATGCCGCCGCCCATGGTGCCGGCGCCGATCACGCCAACCGTGTTGATGGCGCGCTGCGGCGTGCTCTCGGGCACGTCGGGGATCTTGCTGGCGGCGCGCTCACCAAAAAACGCATGGCGCAGCGCCTTGGCCTCGGGCGTCAGCAGCAGGCCCCTGAACAGATCCAGCTCGCAGGCCAGGCCGTCGTCGATCTTCTTGGTCACCGAGGCCTGCACGGCATCCACGCACTTGGGCGGCGCCGGAAAGTTCTTCGCCATCGCCTTGACGGTGGTGCGCGCAAACTGGAAGTAGGCGTCGGGGTTGGGGTGGTGCACCTTCAGGTCACGCACCCGCGGCAGCGGGCGTTTGTCGGCCACCTCGGTGGCAAAGGCCACC
>JANNMP010000507.1:0-5039 GCA_031398015.1 Burkholderiaceae bacterium | reverse complement strand
CCTGCGGCCAGCTCCAGCCGCTGCCCTGGGTGGCGTCGGTCCAGATCAGCGCCACGCCACCCGAGATGATCATCGCCAGCCGGTAGCCCAGCACATTGAGTGACGCGCCCAGGCCACGCTCGGCGGGGGGCAGCAGGTCGGTGCGGTAGGCGTCGATCACCACGTCTTGCGATGCCGAGATGAAGGCCACCACCACCGCCAGCAGCGCGAAGGCCTGCAGCGCGCCGGTGGGTGATGTGGCGGCCAGCAGCCACAGCGCGGCGGCCAGGGCCAGTTGGGTCAGCACCAGCCAGCCGCGCCTGCGGCCCAGCACCGCCGGCCACAGCTCGAAGCGGTCCATCAGCGGCGCCCACAGGAACTTGAAGGTGTAGGGCAGGCCCACCAGGCTCAGGAAGCCGATGGTGGCAATGTCCACACCCTCCACACTCAGCCAGGCCTGCAGCGCCTGGCCGGTCAGCGCCAGTGGCAGACCGCTGGCAAAGCCCAGCAGCGCCACCACCAACAAGCGGAACATCGCCCTGCTGTGGCGCGGCCTCACCAGGTCTCCAGCCAAGGCCGCAGCTCGGTCTCATGGGTCCAGGCGTCACGCGGCTGCTGGTGGATTTGCCAATAGGCTTCGGCAATGCTGTCGGGGCTCAAGATGCCTTGTTGGTCTTTCAGCGCATGGCGTTCGGGGAAGTTGCTGCGGATGAACTCGGTGTCAATGGCGCCGTCGATCACCGGGTGCGCCACATGAATGCCCTGGGGCCACAGCTCGCGCGCCATGCTCTGTGCCAATGCCCGCAATGCGTGCTTGGCGCCAGCAAAGGCGGCATAGCCCTCGCGCCCCCGCATGCTGGCAGTGGCACCGGTGAAGATGATCGTGCCCCGGCCCCTGGGCAGCATCACACGGGCAGCTTCGCGGCCCATCAGAAAGCCGGCGAAACACCCCATCTCCCACACCTTGTGGTAGACCCGTGCGGTGGTCTCGGTGATGTTGAAGCGCACGTTGGCACCAATGTTGAACACCGCCACCTCGATGGGTGCGATCTCGCGCTCGATCTTGGCGACCAGCGCCACCATCTCGTCTTCTTTGCGGGCGTCGCTGCCAAAGCCGTGGGCGCGGCCGCCGTCGGCCTGAATCTGGTCGAGCAGCGGCTGCAGCTTGTCGGCGCTGCGCCGGGTGACGCATGCGATGTAGCCCTCGCGGGCAAAGCGCCGGGCAATGGCGCCGCCAGTGGCGTCGCCAGCGCCGATCACCAAGACGGCCTTGTTGTCGGTCATGGGCAGGTCCTTTTTACAGTGCATGGGCCAACGCGGCGCCATGGCTGGAAGTTTCGGTCGCGCCAGGCGGCCAGCGACGCATCATTGCAAAATTGCAGCGACATCCACAAAAACACGCTGGCCCAGCGCGTCAGCCGAAACCGGAGCCCCGATGGCCGAACTCGACTGGAGCGACTTGCGCTATGCCCTGGCGGTGGGCAACACCGGTGGGCTGGCGGCCGCAGCGCGCCAGCTGGATGTGAACCACACCACCGTGCTGCGCCGGCTGGACGCGCTGGAAGCCCGCCTCGGCGCACGCCTGTTCGAGCGCTCACGCCACGGCTACCAGCCCACCGAGGCCGGCGCCCTGGTGCTGGACCAGGCCCGCCGCATGGCCGACCAGGCCGATGAAATCGAACGCCGCGTGGCCGGGCGTGACCTTGAGCTGGTGGGCCTGCTGCGCGTGACCACCGCCTTCGTGGTGATGGAGCATCTGCTGCCGCAGCCGCTGGCCGACTTTGCCCGCACCTACCCGGGCATTGAGGTGGAGGTGGTGGAGAACGCCTTCTTGGTCGACTTAAGCCGCCGCCACGCCGATGAATCGGCCAGTTGGGCCCGGCGCGAGGCCGACGTGGCGCTGCGCCTGAGCGTGCAGGTGGCTGAGCACCTGGTGGGCCGGCCGCTGGGTGACACCCATTGCCGTGTCTATGCCCGGCGCGGTGCGCCGGGCCTGCCGCAGGCCGTGCTGCCACTGACCGCGCTGCTGCAGGGTGTGCCCTGGGTGGCCTTCGAGCGCGACAGCCAATCCCGGGTGTACGACCAGTGGCTGCGCCAGCATGTGCCGCCGGGCAACGTGCGCCTGCGGGTGGACATCTTCAACGCGGTGGCGGCCATGCTGCGCACCGGGCTGGCGGTGGGCATCCTGCCCACCTTCATGGCCGCCCACCTGCCTGAGCTGGTGGCGGTGTCCGATGTCATCCCCGAACTGACCGTGCCGGTGTGGATGCTGACCCACCCTGACCTGCGTCAGACGGCGCGGGTGCGTGCCTTCATGCAGCATGTGGGCGACGCGGTGGCGGCGCGCCTGGCTGAGGCTGCGGCAGCTGGCTGATCTGGCGCGGGTGATCCCCAGGTATCGCTTTTGGCGATAGCCCGGGCGCGGTGGATTGCACTTCACCGGGGTCGCAGCCGGCCCTATCGTGCGCCGCTTGACCACCTGCCTGGAGAAGCCCATGCGCCACCGTCTGTCCACATTGGCCGTTGCGGCCGCCGCCGCTGCCCTGGTGATCACCCTGCCCGCCGCGGCGCAAAAAGGCGCGCTGCAAAAGCTGGGCAAGGGCGAAGGCCAGGTCGACATCGTGGCCTGGGCTGGCTACATCGAGCGTGGCGCCACCGACAAGAACTTCGACTGGGTGACCGATTTCGAGAAGAAGACCGGCTGCAAGGTCAACGTCAAGACCGCCGGCACCAGCGACGAAATGGTGGCGCTGATGAACGAAGGCGGCTTCGATCTGGTCACCGCCTCGGGTGACGCCAGCACGCGGCTGATCCGCGGCAAGAAGCTGCAGCCGATCAACATCAACCTGATCCCCAGCTGGAAGACCATCGACGCGCGGCTGCAGAAGGCGCCCTGGCACTTCGAGGCCAACACCCACTGGGGCGTGCCCTACCAGTGGGGCTGGAACGTGCTGATGTACAACACCAAGGTCTTTGGCAACCAGCCGCCCACCAGCTGGAGCGTGGTGTTCGAAGAGACCACGCTGCCCGACGGCAAGCCCAACAAGGGCCGCATCCAGGCCTTTGACGGGCCGATCTACATCGCCGACGCGGCGCTGTACCTGATGAAGAAGAACCCTGGCCTGGGCATCAAAGACCCCTACGAGTTGAATGAGGCCCAGTACAAGGCCGCACTCGACCTGCTGCGCGGCCAGCGCAAGCTGGTGGGCAAGTACTGGCACGACGCGTTTGTGCAGATCGACGACTTCACCAATGAAGGCGTGGTGGCGTCGGGCAGCTGGCAGTTCCAGGCCAACATCCTGGGCTCGAAAAAGCAGCCGGTGGCCACCGTGGTGCCGGTTGAAGGCGCCACCGGCTGGGCTGACAGCACGATGATGCACGCCGACGCCAAGCACCCCAACTGTGCCTACATGTGGCTGGAGCATTCACTCAACCCCAAGCTGCAGGGTGACTTGTCGGCCTGGTTCGGATCAGTGCCGGCGGTGCCTGCAGCCTGCAAGGGCAACAAGCTGCTGGGTGACGAGGGCTGCGCACGGCAGGGCTTCAACAGCTTTGACAAGATCTCGTTCTGGCGCACCCCCACCAGCCAGTGCGCAACGCAGGCCAACGCCTGCGTGCCGTACCACAAGTGGGTGTCTGACTACATTGCCGTGCTGGGTGGCCGCTGAAGCGGTGCGCTAGGTGAGCGCTGCCGTCCAGCTCGACGGCGTTGAATGTGTCTTCGGCAGCGGGGCCTCGGCCGTGCGCGCCGTGGACAGCGTCAACCTCAGCATCGAGGCTGGTGAGTTTTTCACCCTGCTGGGCCCGTCGGGTTCGGGCAAGACCACCTGCCTGCGCCTGATCGGCGGCTTCACCTTGCCCAGCGCTGGGCGGGTGCTGATCGGCGGGCAGGACATGTCACGCCAGCCGCCGTATGCCCGGCCGGTGAACACCGTGTTTCAGGACTACGCGCTGTTCCCGCACATGAGCGTGCGTGCCAACGTGGCCTACCCGCTGATGGTGCGCAAGACCCCGCGCGCCGAGCGCGAGCGCCGCGCCGACGAGTTGCTGGCCCTGGTGGCGCTGGCCGGCGTGGGCGACCGGCGGCCGGCCCAGCTCTCAGGTGGCCAGCGCCAGCGGGTGGCGCTGGCGCGGGCGCTGATCAGCCAGCCGCGCGTGCTGTTGCTCGACGAGCCGCTGGGCGCGCTCGACCTCAAGCTGCGCGAGCAGATGCAGACCGAGCTGAAAGCGCTGCAACGCCGGCTGGGCATCACCTTTTTGTTCATCACCCATGACCAGCATGAAGCGCTGTCGATGAGCGACCGCATCGGCGTCTTCAACCAGGGCCGGCTGGAGCAGGTGGGCACGCCGCAGCAGGTGTACAACGCGCCGGCCACGCGCTTTGTGGCCCAGTTTGTGGGCGCGGCCAACCTGCTGGACGGTGAGGCCGCACAACGCCTGACTGGTTTGCCCAGCGCGCTGCTGCGGCCTGAGCGCATCCGCCTGGGGCGGGCCGACGGCGCCCGCGCCAGCGGCCTGGTGGTCGAGCGGCAGTACTTCGGCGCCTTCACCCGGCTGAAGGTCGATGCCGGCGGCGCGCTGCTGCAGGCTGACTTGCCCGCGCTGGGCGATGCACCCGTCACCGCCGCCCCGGGCAGCAACGTGTTCTTGCACTGGGATGCGCAGGCGGTGCATGCCTTGCACGGAGGCAGCGCATGAGCAGCCTGGCGGCGCCTGCAGCCGGCGGCGGCGGCGGTGGCGGCGGTGGCGGTGGCGGCGGCGGTGGTGGCGGCCTGCAACGCCGGCTGTCTGACCTGCTCTACACCCGCCGTGGCCTGCTGCTGCTGGCGCTGCTGGCGCCGCCACTGCTGTGGTTTGGCGTGGTGTATCTGGGCGCGCTGTTGGCGCTGTTGGCCAACGCGTTCTTCGGCCTCGACGACTTCACCGGCCAGGTGGTGCGTGAGTTCACGCTGAAGAATTTCATCGCGCTGGCCGAGCCCGCCAACCTGGACGTGGTGCAGCGCTCGGTGACGATGGCGCTGGCCGTCACCATCGCCTGCGTTGTGCTGGCCTCGCCGCTG
>JANNMP010000781.1:0-6791 GCA_031398015.1 Burkholderiaceae bacterium | reverse complement strand
CTCGTTGAAGAAGTCATTGAAGTGCCGGGTATCGCCTTCGAGGTAGAAGCTCATGAAGCGGTAGCGGTCGACTTTCTCGCCGGGCAGGTACGGCCGGTCCTTGAAGTCGGTGATGCCCTGGTGCTCGACCCCGCTCAAGTCGACCAGCAGCGCAAAGCCCTCGCTGCGCGACTCGGTCTTGCTCAGCGTCTGGCTCATGCGCTGCGAGTTCATGTAGTTCAGCTCCAGCGACACGCCGAACCCCGCCACGGCCAGGAACTCGGCGTCCAGCCCGTTCTTGAAGTCGGATTCGTACGCGCCGCCGATGGTGTGTTCGATGGTGCTGGCGAACTGCTGGCTTTCGGCATGCAGGCCGCCGTCGGCGTCCCAGACGTAGGTGTTGACGATGTTGCGCTTGCCGGCGTTGGCCAGGATGCGCTCCATCTTCTTCTGCCACACGGCCTGGGCGGCGCTGCTGTGGGCCACCTGCTGGCCATCGGCAGCGGCCTTGATCTGGGCGAGCCTGGCGGTGGCAGCCTCGCCCTTGGTGTCCTCGGTGGGGTCCAGCGCCGGGCGGCTGCCGAAGCTGGCCCCCAGCGCGCTCATGTCGACGCTGAAGTTGGCGAAGTAGGCGGCGCGTTCCTGGTCGCGCTTCTCGATCTGTGCCTTGCGCTGGTAGGCGTCGCGCAGGCGGTAGTAGCTGGCCGGGTACTGGGCGCCGTACTGTGCCCGCATCTGCGCCACCTGCGGAAAGAAGCGCTCGCTGGTGGGCATGCTGCCGGTCAGCCCGTCGAGGCTGCCGTTCATCGTGTAGGCCGGGCTGATCAGGAAGGTGATGGTGTTGACATCCGGCGGGATGTCGGCGACCGGCCGCACCTCGTAGGACACCATGCGCCCGCTGCGCCTGAGCTGGGTGACGAACACATCGGCCAGGCCCGAGACCACCAGCGCATAGCCGATGTTCTTCGGCACGAAGCGCCGGCCCAGGTGCGGGAAGTGCGCCTCACTCTCCGGGTGCCCGCGCAGCGACAGCCGGTCGGTCAGGCTGGTGGCCGTGCTGGCGGAGACGGCGCTCTGGTTGACCGTGCTGATGGCGACTTCCTGGCCACCGCGAAAGCCGACGCGGCCCGAGGTCTCGAACGCCTTGACGAACAGCGGCGAGGCTTCGAACGACCAGGCCACGCCGGAGAAGCCGCCGATGCTGTTGCTGTGGTGCTCGCTGTCTTCGCGGTTCCAGGAGAAGCTGACCGCGTCTTCGACCGCCAGCTCGACCGAGGTGGCGCCGTTGTACGACCCTGGGTCGACGGTCAGGTTCTCGCTGGGCACCGGCGGCGCACCCTCGATGTAGCCCAACAGCGTGGGCTTGAACTGGGTGTTGCCGATCCAGCGCAGGTCCAGCTCTTCGATGCGCTTGTGCGCCAGCAGCGAGACGCCGCCCACGGCGGGCGCGGCGAAGAATCGCCGCATCATCGCTGTGCGCGCGCCGGTGGCGGGGTCGGTGCTGTAGGTCACGTATTCGGCGCTGACCACGGCGTCGCTGGGCGATGGCGTGGCCACGGTGCGGCCCGGGGCCGGGTGGCCGATGGGCGCGGCGCAGCCCCAAGGGTCGGCCGCGCCGCCTTCGTTGCTGCCATCGAAGGCGCTGCCGCTGGCGGCCTTGTTGCGCGCATCGCCGTTGAACGGGTAATACGCCAGCAGCCCCGGCTCGTTGCCGCTCAGCGTGGTGCGGCTGTTGACTTCGATCTCTTCATCGCTGAGCGCCAGGCCCCAGATGCGCACCTCGGCCAGCTTGCCGAAGGGCTGGCCGCCGGCTGCGCTGTTGCCGATGCAGGCCACGGCGTCGTGGCTGCGCATCTCGCCGGCCAGGGTGGTGTCGTGGTTGGTGGTGGCCTGTTTCAGGTCCTTTTCGAGCTGGGGCAGCGTGGCGGCCAGGGCGGCCGCGCTCTGGGCCTGCGCGCCAGCCAGGCCGCCCTCGCGCAGGGCCAGCTCGGCGGCGCGCGCCAGATCGCGCCGCTCCGTCAGCTTGTCCCTCACCGACCTCCAGAGATCCAGCTGGATGGCCTTGACGTCGCCGACTTGCCTGCCGTCGATGTAGAACAGCGTGGTCGAGCTGACGCCCCGGCCCTTGCCCACCGCCGTCAGATGGTGCCAGCCGGTGGCCAGCGTCTGGAAGTTGAACTCGCAGCCCAGGAAGGGGGCGCCCTGCAGGTTGCGCTGCCAGCCCAGGTGGCGGCCCTCGGAAATCACGATCAACGCGTCGCCGCCGTGGCCGGCCACCAGGGTGCGAAACGGCTGGGCCAGGTTGGGGTCAAGGAAGAACCAGGCCTCGATCGTCCATACAACGCCGCCGCGCTCGCTGTTGCGCAAGGGCACCGGCGTCGCCAGCAGCACCTTGGCCTGCGGCAGGCGGAAGTGGAGCGCCTGCCGCGCCTGGTCTTGCAGCCACTGCTCGAAGCTTGAATTGACGCTGCCGTCGGCGCAAGCGTCGTACAGCGCCAGGCGCAAACGCCCGCTCGCATCGAGGCAGGCCAGTTGCACGTTGCCGTCTCAGGTTTCCATCAGGCTCAGGCGGCCGGCCGATTGCAGGAAGCTGAGCAGTGCGCCGGTGGTCTTCAAGCCCCGCGCGTCGGTCTTGAGCACCGGCATCGGCTGCGTCTCTGGCTTGCTGGCGCTGATCAGGGTTTCATTGGCGCCGCGAATGTCCGCCTGCACCACGGCCAGGCGGTCCTGGGCCGTTTTCAGCTCGGCCGCGCGCGTGGCCCGCACCGCCTCGCTCTGCAGCGCGCCTTCGAGCACGTCCACCCGCTCCTGGGCCGCCGTCACCTCGTCTTGCTTGGTCTTCAAGTCGCGCCGGGCGTCGGCGATGCGCGAGCCGACGATCACCTGCGTCTTCTGCACGCCCCAGCGGGGATGCCTGGTGTCCGCGTCGCTGTTGTCCAGGCTGAGACTGTCCCGCTCGACCAGCAGTTCGGTGATGCGGTCGTCGGTGCGAATCGAGAAGTCTTGCTGCTCGTTGGGGAAGCGCCAGAACTTGTGCCGCACCTGCTCCGGGCTGCTGCCGAGGAAGGCTTTTGACGCCAGGCGCACCCTTCGGTCGTTGTCGACGATCAGCGAGACTTCGGCCGCCGTGGCGTCGTCTGTGGCGGTGATGCTGAAGTTGTCCGAGCCGTCGGGTTTGTCATTGGCATCGGTTCTGCGCGGGAACGACCACAGGCTGGCCTTCGACTCGTCGCTGGCCAGCTCCAGCTTGGCGCCCTCGCCAACCGACGGTCTGTCCAGAAAATTGGCGCGCAAGAACCGCCTCTGCGCCGAGCCGTCCAGCTGGCGCTGGTTCCAGAACAGGCGGCACTGGTGGTTGCGCCGGTCGGCGATCTCGGCATCCAGCGCGATGCCCAGCGCGGCGCTCTGGCGCTTGAGTTCCGCCAGTTGCGCCCGCGCGGTGTCGAACGCCTGCTGGCTGGACTGCTTGTCGCCAAACAGCGCCAGCAGTTGCTCAAGGCGCCGGATGCGCGTGACCAGCACCGTCTCCTCCAGCTCGTTGACCGTGAGGATCTGCATGGTGGCGTCGATGAACAGGCTGCTGCGGCCCAGCGGATGCACGGCGAAGGAGTCGGTGAACGACTGCAAGGTCACCGCATCGGCAATCTGGCGCAGCTGGTGGCGGCGCACGTCCATCTCGGCAAACAGCTGGCTCTGCACCGCGTTCACGCCGAACGTGCGCAGCAGGGTGATGGGCGACTCCTCAGGCAGCGTGAACGTGCCGGCGGCCTTGAACCAGCCACCGGTGGCGGCGGCGATGGCCGGTGTGGTGTGCACGCTGTCGGGCAGCGTGATCCAGTCGTCGGCGCTGCGCGAACGCTTGCCCTGCCAGACGAACTTGAACACCGGGGGCTGCGGCTTCACGGGCTTCAGGGGCGGCACAACCGCATTGCCGGCCTGGTCGCGCAGGCGGAACTCGATGCTCTCTTCATAGCGGGCGCCGGCCGTCACCGCCACCAGCTCGTCATTGCGGTACGCGGTGACGCGGGTGACGCGGTCGCGCAGCCGGGCCGGCAAGGTGTGCGCGCCCAGGTGCACATCGCCGCTGACCAGGCCGTCGTGCTCGAAGGGCGAGAAGTCCACCACCGTGCGGGTGGCGCCTTCGACGATGGCACCCAGGCGCCAGTAGCCCACCAGGCCGGTTTCGCGGCCCAGCAGCGGCAACGCCCTCTGCTCGCGGATCTGCTGCGGCGTGCGTGCCAGGTTCCACAGGCGCAGTTCGCTCACATCACCGGCAAAGGGCTCGATCTGCGCCAGCGTTTCGCCAAAGCCCAGGCGCAGCGCCGTTGCGCCGGTGGCGCTGGCGGGATCAGTGGTGCCGATGGCGCTGGCAACCAGCTGCCTGGCTTCGGGGCGCAACACGCCATCGACCCACAGTTGCTGGCCCCCGACCGTGGCGCCGACCACATGCGCCAGGTGGTGCCATTGGCCGTCGGCCAGCGCCAGGCCGGCGGTGGTGATCTGCTCGTGGCCCAGGCGGGCGACCAGCTCGCCATTGCGCAGGAACAGCTGCCGCGCGGGCGCCTGGACTGCAGCGGCCTTGGGCTCGAACTGCAGAATGCCAGCGCTTTTGGACCGCGTCTTGAACCAGCATTCGAGCGTGCTGTCAGGTGCGGGCACATCCACCGGCAGCAGCACCGATGGCTGCACGGATGGCAGCACCGAAGGCACCACCGATGCGACGCCGGGCTCGAAGCGCAGGCCACGCCGCTTGTGTGACTGCAGCCGCAGGTTGACCGCCGTGCCCGGCAGGTACGGCACATCGAGCAAGAAGCTGTCGCCGTCGATGCGCTCGACCGGCCAGACGCCGTCGTGCTCGACCATGCCGGTCAGCTGCACCAGCTCACCCGCCTGCAGCCCGTGGTTGAAGGCCTGCACGCGCAGCCTGCCGTCGGCCTGGCGCGCCACCGAAGTGACGATGCCATCGAACAGCACCGGCGGCGGCGTCTTGCTGACTTCCTGCCAGGTGCCGATGCCGGTGTCGAGGTTGGGTTTGGCGGCTGGGTTGGCGGCTGGGTTGGCGGTCGCAGGGTGGGCAATGGTGAATGCGTCAGCGGCCGTCACCACCGCGTCGGGCAGTGCGTCCAGCGCGATGGCCACGATGGCGACCGTGCGCCGGCCCACCGCCACCGCGTTCTGCGTGCTGACCAGCGCAATGCCACGGCTGTCGGTCACGGTGAGCCGCTGGCCCGCCTCCAGCGCGGTGGCCAGCGGCGCCTTCAGCCGCAGCCGTGTCATCGCCGCGCCCGACGCCGCCTCCCTCAGCGCCCCCACGACGATGGGCTGCGCCAGGTGCAGGCCGTCCAGCCGCAGCGTGTGCTGGATGCGGATGGCCGAGTCGTCGAGCAGCGTCGGGCCCGCATCCGCCGCCGCACCCGCTGGCACACCCACGGCGCGCTCGGTCTGCAGCAGCAGCCGATCGCCGTCGCCGCGCTTGAGCGCGGCGATGCGGCCATGCGCGTGCCCTGCCGCCGCCCCCGGGCCGGCTGCGGCCGCGGCGTCGCTGCTGGCGCGGATCTCTTCGAGCGTGTCCGGCGGCAGCGTGACCTCGTTGACGCTCTTGCGCAGCAGCGCGCGCTGGCCGTCTTCGTCCAGCCGCGACAGCGTGCCGTCGCCGGCCGCCGCGAAGTCGATCGCCACCACGCCTTCCGTCGTGGGCACGGCCAGCATCACACGCGTGCCCAGACGCAGCCACTGCGCGCCGGCCTTGCTGCGCTGCACGTCGTAGCGGGTGGCCACCGGCGCGCCGCCCACCTGCACCGGCAGCACCTGTGGCGGCGATGCATCGTCGCCCGGCGCCAGATGCAGCGGGATCAGCTTGCGGTGCACGATGCCCGCCACCCGGCCGTCGTGCACGCGGAACAGGCCGTCGTCAGACGCCGCCAGCGTCGTCAGCTCGACCGCCTTCGACACGGTGTTGAAGGCGAAGATGTGCCAGCAGAAGTGCTCGTGTTCATCGGTGGGCAGCAGCACCACCGAAAACCAGCCGTCGCGCAGGTTGCCCACCAGCGCCAGCTCGGTCGTCGGCTCGAAAAACGGCTGGTCTTGCGCATCACGGAAGTGCAGCGCATCGAAGTTCAGCCGCCCGCCGCTGCTGGCGGGCTTCTCCGGTTCATGGCGTTTGCGGCTGCGCTTGAAGCGCACCTCGAGCTTGGGCCGCAGCGTGTTGGTCAGGCCGTCGAGCACGAAGCGGTCAACGAGCAGGCTGCCGGCCTTGGACTGGCGGAAGACATAGACATGGCCCAGGCCCGACACCAGTTGCACCGGGGCCACGGCCGATTCAGTGCGGGTGCGGTAGCGCGAGCGCAGCAGGAAGCGGGGGCTGCCCTGGGCAACGGGCGCCTGGGCAACGGGCGCCTGGGCGTCTGGCGGCTGGGCAGCGGGCACCTGTGGCTCAGTCACCGTCAGCGTGGCCAACTCGCGCGCTGTGACCGAGCTGTCGTCGCTGGCCTCGTTGGGCAGTTGCAGTGGCGCGAAGTCTTCCCAGACGCGCGGGGTCGCTGGCGCGGCCGAGGCCGCCGTGCCCTGCGCCTGCGGCGCCTCGAAACCGTCGCGCCGCACGCTGTACCAGATCAATCCCTGGCCATCGGTGGCGAAGACCAGCAGCTTGCCCTCGTGCGTGATGCTGTTGATGTGCTGCAGACCAGCGAGCGCGAGAAACATGACAACCACCTCTTTTGGGGCTTGGGCGTGTGCAGCACCAACGCCTTGGGCGCTGGTGTGCTGTTGTTGGGACGTGCAAAGCTTGCCGCCGCCCGGCCGGCCGGCCGGGC
>JANNMP010000450.1:0-5765 GCA_031398015.1 Burkholderiaceae bacterium | reverse complement strand
ACGATGGCCAGGTGGATCAACGCGCCTGGCGCTGCGGCGGTCAAGTCTTGCGGCGTGGGCGCAACCATTCAGGCCCACACCACGCTCTGGCCGCTGGCATACCAGCCATCGACCGCAGCGGCCACGCTGGCCTCGATGCGGGCGCGCTTGATCTTCATCGTCGGCGTCAGCGTGCCGGCGTCCATGCTCCAGGGCTCACGGGCCACCACCAGCATCTGCAAGTGTTCATGGCTGGCCAGCGGTGCGTTCACATCCTGCAGCAGCGTGGCCAGTTCGGCCTGCACACGCGAGCGCACCGCCGCGTCGCCCAGCGTGGGGCGCAGCGCTTCGTCGAGCACCAGCACCGCATAGGCAGCCGGCTGGCCCAGGCCCGAGACCATCGACAGCTCGACCATCGGGTGCGCATTGAGCCGGTTCTCGATCGGCGCCGGCGCCACGTACTTGCCCTTGGCGGTCTTGAACAGCTCTTTCTTGCGGCCGGTCAGCACCAGTTGGCCGTGTTCGTCATAACGGCCCAGGTCACCGGTGCGGAAGAAGCCGTCGGCGGTGAAGCTCTCGGCATTCAGCCCGGGCTGCTTGTAGTAGCCCGCCATCTGGCCGGGTGACTTGACCAGCACCTCGCCGTCGTCGGCAATGCGTGAGCGCACGTCGGCAAACGGCTTGCCCACCGTGCCCAGTGACTGCTCACCACCAGCGCCGCCGTGCGAATAGGCAAAGTCTTCGGTCATCGCATAGCCCTCGGACAGGTCGAGCCCGAGGCGGCGGTACCAGTGCAGCAGTGCAGCCGGCATCGGCGCCGAGCCACTGCCAGCGCGCCGCACAAACTCCAGCCCCAGGCTGGCCAGCACCTTCTGGCCCACCGCGGCGGCCATGGCCGGGTTGTCAAGCATCGCGTCGAGTTGGGCGGCGGGCATCTTGGCCAGCACGCCTTGCTGGAACTTGGTCCACAGCCGTGGCACCGAAATGAACCAGGTCGGCCGCGCGCGCTGCAGGTCGGCCATGAACGTGGCCAGCGACTCGGTGAAGAACACCTGCACCCGGCCGTTGACCAGCGCGGTGCACTCGACCCAGGCGCGCTCGAAGCAATGCGCCAGTGGCAAGTACGACAGCACGCGTGCATCGTGCTGCACGCCGCCGTCACGCGCCAGGCTGTCGGCCAGGATGCCGTTGGTCACCGCCGTGATGCTGCCGAAGGTCTGCATCACGCCCTTGGGCTGGCCGGTGGAGCCCGAGGTGTAGAGCAGCATCGCCAGGTCAGTGGCGGCGCGCTGCGGCCGGCCGGGCAGCGGCGGCGTGCGCGCGACGATGGCCTCCCAGGTCTCGCCGCCGGTGTCCTGCGCCACCGCAACAGGGGCCAGTGGCAGCGTGATGCAGGGCAGGCCCGGCGGCAGGCCGCTCTTCTGCTGGGCCCAGGTGTCGAGCTTGCCGATGAACAGCAGCCTGGCTTCGCAGTGGCGCAGCACATAACCCACGTTGTCGGCGGTCTCGGTGGGGAAGATGGCCACCGTGGTGCCACCGGCCATCCAGACCGCCAGCTCGGCCATGATGAAGTGGGCGCTGTTCTTGGCCAGCATCGCGATGTTGGCGCCGGGTGGCAGGTTCAACGACCGCAGGTGCGCGGCCATGCGGCGTGCCTGGTCCAGTGTCTGGGCCCAGGTGACATCGGCCACCTCGCCACCGCCCAGCGGTTGGGTCAGGAACACCCGGTCGGGCTGCGTGGCCTCGTGCTGGTAGACATGGTCGAGGATCAGGGGCATGGCGGTCTTCGGTGATGTCACGGTGGGCTCCGGGTGCGGGCTTGGCCAGGCAGTGTCGGGTGTCGGCGGCGCGCCGGTCAATCGGCGCCTCAACGGGCCGCTGATCAGGCAACTGGCGGCGGCCCCGCCAGTTGCCTCGCCGCACGGCCGGTAATTTCTCACAAGCTCCAGCGTGGCAGGCATCACGAAGCAGCAACGTCGTGGCCGCCCAAACTTGCGTCCCATGCAGCAGGCCAGGCGATCCGCCCCGCCACTGCCCTAGGAGAAGCCAACATGCTGGAACTGCTCGATTCCCCGAAAGCCCACGCGTCGGACCTGTTTGCCAGCCTGGGCGCGTCTGTGCACAGCCACCGCGCCCGCGGCTACGCCGGGCCCGAGCGCCGGGGCGCTTCGTCGCTGCAGCACCGCCGCATGGCGCAGATGTTGGACACGCTGGACTACGGCATGCTGCTGATCAGCGAGACGCTGGCTGTCAGCCACATCAACAAGGCCGCGCGCCGTGACATGGACGACAGCCACCCGCTGCAGTTTGTGGCCGGCCAGTTGCAGGCCCGGCTGGCGCAAGACCAGCAGCCGCTGCGCGACGCGCTGGTGGGCGCCACCCAGCGTGGCCTGCGCCGCCTGCTGCAGCTGGGTGACAGCAATGGCGCGGGCCGCCAGCGCATCAGCGTGGCGGTGGTGCCGCTGCCTGCGCTGGGTGCCGACGACCAGCCCGGCGCTGCGCTGCTGCTGGGCAAGCGCCAGGTCTGTGAAGAGTTGACGGTGGAATGGTTTGCCCGCAGCCATGGCCTGACGATGGCCGAGACCACCGTCATCAAGGGCCTGTGTGCCGACCTGACGCCGCACGAGATCGCCGCACGCCAGGGTGTGGGCCTGGCCACCATCCGCACCCAGATCGGCAGCATCCGCATCAAGACCGGCGCCAACAGCATCCGCGCGCTGGTGCAGCAGGTGGCGCTGCTGCCGCCGCTGGTCAGCGCGCTGCAGGGTGGCAGCAGCGCTGCGCCGCGCGCCGCTGAGCGGCTGCTGCATTCCTGAGCTGCCAGTGCTGCCACCTGTCCTGCCACCCGTCATGCTGCCGGCGCCCAGCCAGGCCCCGCGCACAGCGGTGACGCTTTGTCACCGCTGTGCGCCGGTGCGCCGGCAGGTGGGGGGTAGCATCTGTGCCGGGTGCCGGGCCGCCAACCGGCCGCACCCGCAGCCGATGGCCTTGATCACCGACCCCCCGCGCGCACCGCCGCGCACCGCAACCGGCGCGGCCACACCGGTGCTGATGTCTGACGCGCTGGCCGCACTGGCTGAGCGCGGCGAGCTGCGGCGCTACCGCAAGGGCACGCTGCTGATCCAGGAAGGTGACCAGGGCGACACGCTGTTCATCATCCACAGCGGCCGCCTGCGCGCCTTCAGCACCGGCGACAACGACCGCGAGATCACCTATGGCGTCTACGGCCCCGGTGAATACCTGGGCGAGATGAGCCTGGACGGCGGCCCACGTTCGGCCAGCGTTATCACGCTGGAAGCCAGCAGCTGCGCGGTGGTGGGCCGGCGCACGCTGGAGCGCTTTGTTGGCGAGCGGCCCGAGTTCGCCTTCGAGCTGCTGGCCAAGGTGATCCGCCGTGCCCGCACCGCCACGCTGAGCACGCGCCAGTTGGCGCTCAATGATGTCTACGGCCGCCTCAAGGGGCTGCTGCTGTCGCTGGCCATGCCGCAGGCCGACAGCGCGCAGCGGCTGGCCGAGCGCCTGACCCACCAGGAGATGGCCAACCGGCTGGGCTGCTCACGCGAGATGGTCAGCCGCTTGATGAAAGACCTGGAGCGCGGTGGTTACGTCGGCGTCAACGGCAGCCAGTTCGTGCTGATCAAGCCGCTGCCGCAGCGCTGGTAGCGCGGGCCTGCCACGCTCAGGCGGTGGGCGGCGCAAAGCGCCGGTCGGGCTTGGCGGCGTTGTCGTACACCGGCTCCAGCCGTGCCTGGCGGCTCTGGATGTCCTTGATGCGGCTGTCACCCGACGGGTGGGTGCTCAGCCACTGCGGCGGCGCGCCCTTGTTGGCGGCCATCATCTTCTGCCACAGCGTGACGCCGGCCGCCGGCCTGTAGCCAGCCTTGGCCGACACCACCAGGCCCAGCGCGTCGGCCTGGCTTTCATCATCGCGTGAGAAGCGCATCGTCAGCAGCTCTCCACCCATGTTGGCCAGCATGCTGCCGGCGCCACCCAGGCCGAGCAGCGCTGCGCCAATTTCGATGAAGCCACGCGTGGCCATGGTCTTGCCCATGCGCTCGCGCGCATGCTCCAGCAAGGCATGCGCCACCTCGTGGCCCATGATCATCGCCACCTCGTCGTCGTCAAGCTTGAGCTTGGCGAGGATGCCGTAATAAAAAGCGATCCTGCCGCCCGGCATGCAGAAGGCGTTCACATCTTGTGAGCCGATCAGGTTCACCTCCCAGCGCCACTGCTGGGCACGCGGGTTGCAGCTGATGGTGTGCGGGATGATGCGCTTGGCGATGTAGCGCAACCGCTGCAACTGGGCGTTGTCAGCCGGTGCCAGGGCGCGCTGCTGCGACGCTTGCTGCAGCATCTGCTGGTACTGCTGGCCGGCGGCCTGCTCGATTTGCTCAGCCGACACCGCCTTGGTGAAGCCGGAGATGCGGCACTCGGCGTCGGCCTGCGCGGTGGCCGGGCCTGGTGTGCCCAGCGCCGCCAGTGCGCCAGCGCCGATCAGCGCCCCACCCAGGCGGCGCCGGGCGTGCAGCATGCAGCGGCAGCCACTGGCGTGGGCCAGCGTGGGCATGTCAACCAGTGCGGCGGTGTGGAAGCGGGGGCTGTGGGTCTGCGTCATGGCGATGATTCTCAGTCATCCACCGGCGCGCCGGGCACCACCTCCAGCGCACGCACTGCCGCGCGCATGGCCCACAGCATGGCCAGGGCCGGCAGCGCCAGCACGGTGGAGACGATGAAGAACACCGGCCAGCCGATCGACTCGGCCAGCACACCGGCCAGCGGCCCCACCCAGACCCGGCCGACCGACGCAAACGCGCTGAGCATCGCAAACTGCGTGGCAGTGAAGCGCTGCTGGGTCAGGCTCATCAAGAACGCCAGGAACGCCGCCGTGCCCATGCCGCCCGACAGGTTCTCCACCGCAATCACCATCAGCAGGCCGCCGTCCACCGGCGTGGGCTGGGCCAGCGACACGATGCCCAGATCAAAGGCCGGGATCATCAGCCCTGGCAGGCTGCCCTTGCCGTGCGTGGCCAGCCACCAGAAGCCCAGGTTGCTCACCGCCTGCAGCACACCAAACAGCAGCAGCGCCCGCCACAGGCCCAGGCGCAGCATCAACAAGCCGCCCAGCAGCGCGCCGCCCAGCGTCAGCCACAGGCCGATGATCTTGTTGACCACACCCACCTCGGCCGAGCTGAAGGCCATGGTCTTGAGCAAGAAGGGTGTCATCAGCGCGCCGGCAAACGCATCCCCCAGCTTGTAGAGCACGATGAACAGCAGGAATGCCGCCGCCGCCGGCTGGGCAAAGTAGCTGCCCAGGCCGTTGATCAGCGTGTGAAAGCGCGCCCGCCGCGCCACCCACGCCGCCAGCGGCAGCGTGAAGGCGATGCCCATCAGCAGCGCCAGCAGGTCGATCCACCGCGCTTGCAGCGTGGCGCTGAGCGCAGTGCCGGCCAGCCACGGCCCCAGCAGAACCTTGGCCAGTGGTGTGAAAGCGTGCAGCGTGGCCAGGTAGCCCAGCACCACCGCCAGCACCACCGCAGCAAAGCCTTGCAGATCGTGCCGCGCGCTGCCACGCGCGGGCGCCGGGCCAGGCGGTGCCGCCAGGCGCGGCAGCACCAGCGCCGACAACACGGCCGCTGCCACCATCAGCCCCGCCATCAGCCGGTAGACCTGCGGCCAGCTCCAGCCGCCGCCCTGCGTCGGGTCGACCCAGATGAAGGCCACGCCGCCCGAGACGATCATCGCCAGCCGGTAGCCGAGCACCGACGTCGACGAGCCGAGGCCGCGCT
>JANNMP010000773.1:0-6020 GCA_031398015.1 Burkholderiaceae bacterium | reverse complement strand
TGCGTGTCGGTCTGAATGGTCTTCACCAGTGCCGCAATCTGCTTGGTCGCGTCGGCCGAGCGTTCGGCCAGTCGCTGCACTTCCTCGGCCACCACCGAGAAGCCGCGACCCGCGTCACCGGCCGAGGCGGCCTGGATGGCGGCGTTGAGGGCCAGCACATTGGTCTGCTCGGTGATGTCGGAGATCAGCTCGGTGATCTCGCCGATCTCCTGGCTCGATTCACCCAGGCGCTTGATGCGCTTGGAGGTTTCCTGGATCTGGTCACGGATGGCATTCATGCCGCCGATCGAATTTTGCACCGCCTGCAGGCCGCTTTCAGCGGCGCGCAGTGACTGGCGCGCCACCTGGGCCGACTGTTGCGCCTGGGCCGACACCTCGTTGATGCGGGTGGCCATCTGCAGCACGGCGTCGCCGGTCTCGCGGATCTCACGCAATTGCTCGTCAGACGCGGCCAGCAGGTCGGTGGACGTGGTGGTCACCTGCTCGGTGGTGTCGGTCACCCGGTTGGCCGTGCCCTGCACCTGGCTGACCAGGGTGCGCAGCTCTTCGACGGTGTAGTTGATCGAATCGGCGATGGCGCCGGTGATGTCTTCGGTCACCGTGGCCTGCTGCGTCAAGTCGCCTTCGGAGACGGTTTGCAGCTCGTTCATCAGGCGCAGGATCGCGCTCTGGTTGGCGTCATTGACCCGCTTGGCTTCTTGCTCCTGGCGCTCGGCTTCCAGGCGCTGGGCCTCGGCCACACCGGCGCGCTGGGCCTGGTCGGCCATGTACAGGCGCAAGAAGCCCCAGCCACCGGCCACCATCAAGGCCAGCGCCAGCAGCACCGCCAGGCCATGGCCAAGCTGGAAGCCACCTTGCGTGCCGAGTTCGTCCTGCACGCTCTGCAGGCCACGGCGCAGCGGCTCGCTGTCGGCCAGCACCAGGCCCTGCGCCTCGCGGGCGCTGACCAGGCCCTGCAGATTGCCCAGGATGGCGCCGGCCTGCATGCGCGTGGCCTCGAACTGCTTTTGCAGCGCGGCCAGAGCCTGGCGCATCTCCGGGTCTTTGGCGCCGGGCAGCTTCATGTCGAGGTTGCCGTTGGTCAGCGCCTCAGTGATTTCGCGAAAGCTGGCCAGGTCTTTGCCGAGCAGGAACACCGCGTCGTTGCTGGCGCCTTCGCTGGTGAGAAATTCATTGGCGCTCTTGCCGATGCGCTGGGTCAGCATCACCAGCTTGCCGGCCTGCGTCAGCTCGGCTGCCGAGGCGTTTTGCTGCAGCTTGAGCGACTGCACGGTTTCGGCCGCTTCCAGCAGCTCACCGCCCTGGCCATTGAGGTTGCGCAGGGCCTTGCTCACGTCGACCAGCGGCGATTGCTGGGCCAGCACGGCGTCGGCATTTTTCTTGGCCCGCTCAACCAGCGGCGCCAATGGCGCCAGCACCGCCTGCGCGGCGGCCGGCACCGCCGGCACGCCGGGCCCGCCGTCCCTGAGCTGGCGGGTGTTGTCCGCCAGCACATCGGCGGCTTCCTTGACCTCGCCAAATGCCGCGGCATGGCCCACCATGGCCTGCGACACCGCCTTGGCCAGCCGCTGTGACTGCATCAGCGCCTGGCCGGTGGCGCCGACCTGGCTGGCATTGCGGTTGGCCGCCGCCAGCGCCAGCAAGGCGGCCAGCACCAGCAGCACCAGGCCCAGCAACACCAGGCCGCCCAGGATGCGCTGCTGCACCACCACCGGCTGGTCGCCGATCAAGGGCAAGCGCACTGCAGCCGGCGCGGCGGCCAGTGCGGCGCCGTCAGCGGGCAGCATCAGCCGTGATTCAGAGAAGTCACTCAATTCGCCCGATGGCGGCAGTTCAGAGATGATGGACTGGCCGCTCACCATGGGCGTCAGGTTGGCATCGACCGTGGCCAGGTCGATATCGGCGCTGCGCTTGGCAGCAGCGGCAACAGTGCGGCCGTCGTCGCCGTCGGCTTGCAGGTCATCGAAGTTGGCCGGCGGCCGCTCGCGCCCGCCTTCATCGCCCGGTCGGTTTGTCTTCAATCGGTCCAGCAAGCCCATCACGTCCCCTTGTCAGTGCGGCGCCGGGCGCGCCTTCCACCCTGCCCGGCCACCATGCCGCCGCTGTGGCTCAGGCGGTGATCGCCAGAAACTGCGGCTGGCTTGCCAGAGCCGCCAAGTCAAGCTCTTGCCAACTGCGGCCGGCGGCGTCGCGCCAGCGGGCCCGCGCAAAGCCCGGCCGCGCCGCATTGTCAGCGCTTTCATCATCGGCAATCAGGTCGGCGGCGTGCCGCAATCCCTCCAGCCGGTCGATCATCAGCGCGGCGTTGATGCCCAACGCGGCATTGAAGGCCACCAGGCGCGCCTGCTCACGCTGCGGCGGCGCGGCGGCGCCTGTGCGCAGGCCGAGAAAGCGCGCCAGATCGACCACGGCAAACACGCCACCACGCAGGTTGACCACACCGGCCAGCCAGGGCTGGGTGTGGGGCACCGGCAGCAACGGGCCCAGGTTGGAGATTTCACCGGCCTGGCGCAGCGACAGCAGCAGGCCCTGGCCGGCGCAGTCAACCGCCAGCCAGGACTCGCTCGGCGTCTCGGTGCGCACCTGCTGCAGCCGCTCGGCCAGGCGGGTCTGCAAGTCACGCAGGGCTTGTTTATTGGCCATGGGCGGGTGCGCTTGCGCTGGCTCAGCCAAGCAGCTTGATCTTGGCGATCAGCTCGTCGGCCTGCACCGGCTTGACGACGTAATCGCGCGCGCCCTGGCGCAGCGCCCAGACGCGGTCGGTCTCCTGGTTCTTGCTGGTGCACATGATCACCGGCAGGCCGGTGTAGCGCGGGTCACGGGTGATGCTGCGGGTGAGCTGGAAGCCGTTCTGGCCGGGCATCACCACGTCCATCAACACCAGGTCGGGCCGCTCTTCGGCCAGGCGCTTCATCGCCTCGTCGCCGCTTTCGGCGGTGCGCACCGAGTAGCCACGCTTGAGCAGCAGCTCGGTCATGTGGTGCAGCTCGGTCTTGGAATCATCGACCACCAGAATCTTGTTCACAGGCATCTTCGCAACTCCGCGCTTGTCTCGGCTGGCCAGCGTTGCGTCAGGCTGCGTCGCCGCCGGCCACGTCGGCGCTGCCGGCACCGAACTGCTGCACCGCGCGCAGCAGCTGCTCTTTGGTGAAGGGCTTGGTCAGGTAGTCTTGCGAGCCGACCATGCGCCCGCGCGCCTTGTCGAACAGGCCGTCCTTGGACGACAGCATGATCACCGGCACATGTGCAAAGCGCGGGTTGCGCTTGATGATGGCGCAGGTCTGGTAACCGTCGAGCCGGGGCATCAGGATGTCGCAGAAGATCAGCTGCGGCACATGGTCATTGACCTTGGCCAGCGCGTCGAAACCGTCTTCGGCCAGCAGCACCTCATGCCCACCCTGGCGCAAGAAAATCTCGGCCGAGCGGCGGATGGTGTTGCTGTCATCGATCACCAGCACCCGGGTGCTGGGCGATGGCGCTGCAGCGCTGGTGGGGGCGGGGGCATCATCCATGGCGGCGGCTCCTGGGAGCGTGGGTGTCGGGTGAGCGGCCGGTGGCTGCATCAAACCCAGGCCCGCAGGCAAAGCCGCGCGACCATCAGATCTGCACCATCTCGAAATCTTCCTTGCGGGCGCCGCATTCGGGACATACCCAGTTCATCGGCACCGCTGCCCATGCGGTGCCGGCAGCGATGCCATGTTCGGCGTCACCGGCCGCCTCGTCGTAGATCCAACCGCAGATCAGACACATCCAGGTGCGTGGTTCGGTCACGTTATGTGGCACTTCACTACAATGAAGCAGGCATTGTAGCCACCGGTTTTTTGGGCCCAACGGCCTGTGGACGCGGCGTTTGGCACGCCAGCGGCCAGCGCCGACGCCAGCAACGCCCGGCCGGCCATCTTTTCCAGCATCGGACTCAAGTTCATGACCTCCAGCCCTGCCAACCCAACCGATGCCACTGTCCCGGCCAGCGCCGACCCCAGCGCCGACACGCTGCAGGAAGCCGCCGCCCCGGCCTGCGTGAGGAGCTTCAACGCCGCTGACCCCAGCGGTGCCGGCGGCCTGGCCTGTGACGTGGCCACGCTGGCGGCGATGGGCGCGCATGCGCTGCCCATCACCACCAGCCTGCTGCTGCGCGACACCGCCGAAATCTTTGACCACCACCCGATCGACGCCGACATGGTGGCCGAGCAGGCGCGCAACGTGCTGCAAGACATCACCGTGGCCGGCTGGAAGGTGGGCTTTCTCGGCAGCGCCGAGGGCGTGAGCGCGGTGGCCGAAATCCTGTCGGACTACCCCGACGTGCCCCTGGTGAGCTACTTGCCCAACCTGGGCTGGCTCGACGACGACCAGGCCCAGCCGTACCTGGAAGCGTTCCGTGAGCTGATCCTGCCGGCCACCGAGGTGCTGGTGGGGAACCACAAGACCCTGACCGATTTTTTGCTGCCCGACTGGGACAGCGAGCGACCGGCCTCGGCACGTGAGCTGGCGGTGGCCGCCGGTGAACGTGGCACGCGTTATGTGCTGGTCACCGGCATCATGCTGCCCACCAAGGGTGGCAAGGGCGCTGACGGCGCAGCGCCCGAGCAGTACATCGACAACGTGCTGGCGTCGCCGCAAGGCGCGTTGACCGGCGAGAAGTTCGAGATGTTCGAGACCAACTTCGTCGGCGCCGGCGACACGCTGAGTGCCGCGCTGGCCGCGCTGCTGGCTGCTGGCGCCGAGCTGCAGGCGGCCATCGGCGAGGCCCTGGCCTTCATGGACCAGACGCTGGATTCGGGCTTTCGCCCCGGCATGGGCGGCGTGGTGCCCGACCGCTTTTTCTGGGCCCAGCCACCGGCCGAAGACGGTGACGGTGAAACCGGCCCCGGCGGCGTGGCCATGCCCGAGCCCGATGTGCCCGACACCAAGGGCAAGCCCGCGCCGCGGCGCATGCACTGAAGCCCACACTGCAGCCAGCACTGCAGCCAGCATTGAAGCCAGAACCGCGCCCCTGCCCCATGAACCGCAACCAGACCCTGTTCGACCGCGCCCAGCGCGTGATCCCCGGTGGTGTCAATTCACCCGTGCGCGCCTTCCGCGCCGTGGGTGGCACGCCGCGCTTCATCACCCGCGCCTTTGGGCCGCACATGTGGGACGCCGACGGCCAGCGCTACCTGGACTACATCGGCTCCTGGGGCCCGATGATCCTGGGCCATGGCCACCCCGCCGTGCTGGAGGCGGTGCAAAAGGCGGCGCTCGACGGCTTCAGCTTCGGCGCGCCCACCGAGCGCGAAGTGGAGCTGGCCGAAGAAATCATCCGCCATGTGCCCAGCGTGCAGCAGGTGCGCCTGGTCAGCAGCGGCACCGAGGCCGGCATGAGCGCCATCCGCCTGGCGCGCGGCGCCACCGGGCGCAGCAAGATCGTCAAGTTCGAGGGCTGTTACCACGGCCATGCCGATGCATTGCTGGTCAAGGCCGGGTCAGGCCTGGCCACCTTCGGCCACCCCACCAGCGCCGGGGTGCCGCCCGAGGTGGTGCAGCACACCCTGGTGCTGGAGTACAACAACCTGCAGCAGATTGAAGACGTGTTCGCCACGCAAGGCGCCGAGATCGCCTGCGTGATGATCGAGCCGATTTGCGGCAACATGAACTTCGTGCGGGCCCAGGTGCCGTTCATGAAGCGCATCGCCGAGCTGTGCCAGCAGCATGGCGCGCTGTTCGTCTTCGACGAAGTGATGACGGGTTTCCGGGTGGCGCTCGGCGGCGCGCAAAGCGTGTATGCCAAGCTGATCCCCGGCTTTGCGCCCGACATCAGCGTGTTTGGCAAGGTGATCGGCGGTGGCATGCCGCTGGCCGCCTTTGCCGGCCCGCGCGACGTGATGGCACAACTGGCGCCGCTGGGCCCGGTCTACCAGGCCGGCACCTTGAGCGGCAACCCGGTGGCCACCGCCTGCGGCCTGGCCACGCTGAAGGAAATCAGCAAGCCCGGCTTTTATGAGGCGCTGGGCGCCAGGACGCAGGCACTGGTCGACGGCCTG
>JANNMP010000309.1:0-2442 GCA_031398015.1 Burkholderiaceae bacterium | reverse complement strand
GTACGAGGCCGCGCGCCGGGTGCTGGCCGATGCTGGCCTCAACCCCGACGGTGGTGGCTCGTTCCGCCTGCGCCACAGCTTTGCGCTGCGGCAGTTGCAGCACGGCCATGGCGCCGACACGGTGGCAGCCTGGCTGGGGGTGGTCGATCCGCAGGTGATGCTGCGCTACCAGCGTGCGCTGGGCACGGCGTTGGTGGATGGCAGCGCCGAGGCCTCTGCCCAGTCCAGCGCCAAGGCCGCTGCGGCGCTGCCCTGGCCGGTGTGATGTGGCCGGCGCCGCGCCGCGTGTCGTGCCTGGCGTTGGCTCAGGCCAGCTTGTGCCCAGCCTCGGCGCCGCGGAACCGGCTCTCCGCCTGCTTGCGGAATGCCGTCGGCGTCAGCCCCTTGAGCTCCAGGAAGCGGCGGTTGAAGTTGGCCAGGTTGTTGAAGCCCACTTCGTAGCCGATGTGGCCCACCAGGCGGTCGCTCTCCATCAGCAACTGGCAGGCGCGGTTGATGCGCACCCGGTTGATGAAGTCAGGGAAGGTGTTGCCGGTGGCGCGGCGGAAGAAGCGCGAGAAGCGGCTCTCGCTCATGCCCAGTTCGGCGGCGATGTCGGCGGCCAGCAGCGGCTGGGCGATGTCGGCGGTCAGCCGGTTGACGATGGCGTTGATCTGGTCGAGTTCGGCATCGTGCTCGTCGGCCTGCATCTGCACGGCTGACAACAGCCGGCAATCGGTGCAGCGCGCCAGGTCGGCCAGGTAGTCGCAGAACGCCGCCAGCCGGCGCAGCCCGCGTGAATCCTTGCAGCGCTGCCAATGCGCCTGCGCGCGCTCGCCGAGGCCGAAAAATTCGATACCGTGGCGGGCGCGGTCCAGCATTGGCAGCAGCTCGGCCAGCTCGGGCAGGTGCGCAGCGGCCAACACCAGCGGCGCGTGGCTGAACTGGATCACCAGGTCACGCTGCGCCACGCCGCCGTCAGGCAAATCCATCGACACCCAGTTGTGCGGCAGGCGCGGCCCGGTCAGCACCAGGTGGCCGGGCTCGAAGGGGCCGATCCAGTCACCGACGAAGGCTTTGCCCGAGGTGGCCACGATCAGGTGCAGCTCGTATTCGTCATGGTGGTGCCAGCGCGCCAGCGGCGTGGGAAAACCATGCGCCAGGCAGCGCACCAGGCCGACATCCTCGGACGATTCATAGCCCAGCGCCGGGTGGCGGGCATGGTCGTGCTCCAGCTCGGGTTGGCGCTGGCGGGGGCCCGAGCGGCTGGCGGTGCGCTGCATGGCTGGATTCTGCGGCGGCTCGGCGCAACGTGGCGCTGCCTCAGCCCATCACCGAGCCACCGTCGACGTTGAGCGTCTGCGCGGTGATGTAGCTGGCCTCGTCACTGGCCAGGAACACCGCCGCGCCGGCGATGTCGTCGGGCGCGCCCATGTAGCCCAGCGGCACGGCCAGGCCCACGCGGCGCTTTTTCTCGCCGATCGGCAGGCCCTCGTACTTGGCGAACAGCGCGTCCACGCCGGCCCACATCGGCGTGTCGATCACACCCGGCGCGATGCCGTTGACACGGATGTGGTGCGGCGCCATCGCCAGCGCCGCGCTCTGGGTGTAGCAGATCACCGCCGCCTTGCTGGCGCAGTAGTGGCTGACCAGCGCCACGCCGCGCCGGCCGGCCTGGCTGGCCATGTTGATCACCGCGCCCTTGGTGCCCTGGGCCACCATGCGCGCCAGCACCTTCTGCATCACGAAAAAGGCGCCCTTGACATTGACTGCAAAGATGCGGTCGTAGCTGGCCTCGGTGCTGTCCAGCAGCGGCGCCATGTCGAAGATGGCGGCGTTGTTGTAGAGCACATGGATGGCGCCGAAGCGGGCCTCGGCGGCGGCCACCATGGCGTCGATCTGGTCCATGCGGGTGATGTCGGCCTGCAGGTACTGGACCTGGTCGTCGAAGCCGGCAGTGGCTTCGGCAAACACGGCCGACGGCTGCGCTGCCATGTCGACGACAGTGCACCGCGCGCCCTGGGCCAGGTAGGCACGGGCCACGGCCAAGCCGATGCCGCCGCCAGCGCCGGTCAGCAGCGCGTGTTTGCCGGCCAGACGGGGGGCCGACGATGTGGCTTGGTTCATGCGCGATGCTCCTCGATGAATTGCTGCACACGCGCCGACGCATCTCGCAGCGCGCCGACCAGCCGCGCGTCGCCAGCCAGCGGGCCCCACAGCGTGGCGTCGGCACAGAAGGCGGCCACCGGGTCGGCCGCGTCGCAGATGGCGTGCGCCACGGCCGGGTCCATGGCCTGGTCTTGGTAGGTGTAGGGGATCTGGCCACGGTGCCAGCGCTGCAGGTAGGCCAGGAACAGCGCCGGCAGCATGGCCACGCTGGCGATGGACTCGCGGCGCGCCAGGCGCTCGGCGATGGTGGGCGCAATGAAGCCGGGGATCTTGCTGAAACCGTCCATCGCCACC
>JANNMP010000245.1:0-2488 GCA_031398015.1 Burkholderiaceae bacterium | reverse complement strand
CGCGCGCGGCCACCCGGTGTGCGGGCCAGCTCGAACACGCTGACCTGGGCACCATGCTGCACCAGCCGCACCGCAGCGGCCAGGCCGGCCCAGCCGGCGCCGACCACGGCCACCCGCAGCGCTGTCACCGCCCGCGCCAGTGCGTCATCAGCGCAATCCACAGCTTGCGGATCGGCGTCAGCGAGGTGCGCTGGTGCAGCACCTGGAAGCCGTCGGCCTCGATCTCGCGCAACAGGCTGCGGTAGATGTTGGCCATCATCAGCCCGGGCTTCTGCGCCTGGCGGTCAGCCTCGGGCAGCAGGGCCAGGGCGTCGTCGTAGGTGGCATGGGCGCGTGCGGCCTGGAAGCGCATCAACGCGGCAAAGCGCTCGCTGTAGCCCCAGGGCCGCTCGCGTTTGAGCAGCTCATGGGCCTTGACGTCGAACTGCTGCAGCTCGCTCATCGGCAAATAGATGCGGCCACGCCGGGCATCGTCGCCCACGTCGCGGATGATGTTGGTCAGCTGCAGCGCGCGGCCCAGGCGGTGGGCATAGGCCAGGGTATGCACATCGCTGTGGCCGAAGATGCGCGCCGCCACTTCACCCACCACACCGGCCACCAGGTGGCAGTAGCGCAGCAGGCCGGGCAGGTCAAGGTAACGGGTCTGCTCCAGGTCCATGCGGCAGCCGTCGATCACCGCCTGCAGGTGGCTGGCCTCGATGCCGTACACAGCGGTGTGCGGCATCAGCGCCTGCATCACCGGGTGGCTGGCGCCACCGGCAAAGGCACGCGCCACCTCCTGCTGCCACCAGGCCAGCTTGGCGGCGGCCACGCTGGACTCGCGCATCTCGTCGACCACGTCGTCCACCTCGCGGCAGAAGGCATAAAACGCGGTGATGGCAGCGCGGCGGGGTGGCGGCAGGAACAGGAAGGCGTAGTAGAACGAGCTGCCGCTGCCGGCGGCCTTGTCTTGCACATATTGCTGCGGCGTGGTGGTGCCCATGGGCGGCATCAGGCAAGGCGAAAGCCGGGCGTGGGCCGCGAGGGGCGCATGCGCGCGGCGCGCCACAGCAACAGTGGCAGGTCAGCAGCGCCCAGCACAGGCCGCTGGCGGAGGGTGCGGTATTGCATCGCCGCAATTCTCTCAAGGATGCGCAGGCCACCTTGCACCACCAGGCGCAGCTCCCAGCCCAGGCGGCCGGGCAGGCGCCAGGCCAGCGGCGCGCCTGTGGTCATCAGCGCGCCGGCCCATTGGCACAGCTCACGCAGCAGGGCCTGGCTGGCGGGGCTGTCGGTCTGGCTGGCGATGGCGTCGAGCGTGAGGCCATGGCGCAGGGCATCGGCCTCGGGCAGGTAGTGGCGCCCGCGGGGCAGGTCGATGCTGGGGTCTTGCCAGAAGTTGATCAGCTGCAGCGCGGTGCAGATGGCGTCGGATTGCGCCAGCGCGGCCGGGCTGTGCACATCCGCCATGTGCAGCAGCAGGCGGCCGATGGGGTTGGCCGAGCGGCGGCAGTAGTCCAGCAGCTGGGCGCGGTCGGCGTAGCGGGGGTTGTGGGTGTCTTGCTCAAAGGCGCTGAGCAGGTCGGTCAACAGCGGCAGCGGCAGGCGGTGGCGGTGAATGGCCAGCGCCAGCGGGCCGAACACATGGGCCCACGGGCCGCTGGCGGCTGAACCGCTGGCAGCTTGCAGCAGCGCCTGGTGGCAGTGCTGCAGCTGCTGGCGGCGCGCCGCCGGTGGCGCGTCGCCTTCGTCGGCCAGGTCGTCGGCGGTGCGGGCAAAGTGGTAGATGGCGGTGACCCCGGCGCGCAGCGCCGGTGGGCACAGCAGCGACGCGACGGGAAAGTTCTCGTAGTGGTCAACGCTCACCGCCGTGATTGTCGGCTGCCGCCGGGCGCTGCAGCAGACCATGCCGCCGGGCTGCGACATCCACATCGCTGGCGGGCAAGCGCAAAGCAGCAAGGGCACGGGCAGCATCGTGGCCGGCATGCCGATCATGCTGCTCATCTTCTTCACCTTGCTGATGCTGCAACTGCACAGCTTCCCGCGGGCGATGCTGGTGCTTCTGACCGGGCCGCTGGGCATTGCCGGCGTGGCGGCCGCGCTGCTGCTGCTTGGCCGGCCGTTCGGCTTTGCGGCGCTGCTGGGCGTGATTGCGCTCACCGGCATGATCATGCGCAACGCGGTGATCCTGATCGACCAGATCGAGCAAAGCCGCGCCAAGGGCATGCCGGCCTGGGACGCCATTGCCGACGCGGCGGTGCAGCGCTTTCGGCCCGTCGTGTTGACGGCTGCCGCTGCGGTGCTGGCGATGGTGCAGCTGACCCGCAGCGTGTACTGGGGGCCGATGCCGGTGGCCATCATGGGCGGGCTGGTGGTGGCCGCCGTGCTGACCCTGCTGGCGCTGCCGGTGATGGATGCGGCATGGTTGCGGGTGCGCCGCCCGGCAGCACCCGGCGCGCAAGCGCTGGCGGCTAGAATCGCCGGTTTTCCGGCGTGCCGGCGGCAACGC
>JANNMP010000240.1:0-5854 GCA_031398015.1 Burkholderiaceae bacterium | reverse complement strand
GCACGATCTGGACCGGTGAGTGCCATGCGGCTCAGGCCGGCGCTGGTTCGTCCAGCCAGCGCTGCAGCTCGGCCCACACCGCCGGGTGCTGCACCATCGCCACATGGGCCACCGCCGGCAAGTGGCGGTTGTCGGCGCCGGCCAGCGTGGCGGTGGCCGCCGGGAACACGATGTTGTCGGCATGGCTGTAGAAGCAGGTGAAGCCCGCGCGCTGCCCGGCAGCGGCTGCAGCCGGTGGTGTTGCCAGCCCCGCTGCCAGCTCGGCCGCACCCAGCCCCGACAGCCAGGCCTGGCCGCTGCGCATCTGGCGGGCGTTGCGGCTGTGGCCGAAGCGCGCCATCCAGGTGCCCTGGTGCGGCGTGGCAATGGTGATCACCCGCCGCAGCCCGGGCCGCGCCGCTGCGCTGGCGCCAGCCAGCCAGGCCCGCACCGCCAAGCCGCCCATGCTGTGGGCCACCACCACCGGCGCCCGCCCGGTGTCCAGGCGCAGCCGGGCCACGGCCGCGTCGATGGCCGGCGCCCAGTCGTCGATGCTGCCGAACGCCGGCGCCAGCGTCAGCGCGGTGCAGGGCACGCCCGAGGCCCGCAGGCGCCGCAGCCAGGGCCGCCAGATGCCGCGGTTGCAGAAGTAGCCATGCACCAGCAGCACGCCGGTGCGCCCGGCCATGCCGGGCACGTCTGGCTCTGCATCGGCGAAGAACGGCTGGTCGCGGCTGAACACCCGCCACGACGCCCAGACCTCGCCGGCCCAGGCGCGCAGCAACTGCACAGCGCTGGCCCGCGGCACGCTGGCATCGCGGCCAAAGGCCGCCAGCAGCAAGAACTCCAGCGCCAGCACCGGCGCCATCGGCAGCGCTGCCAGCAACAAGCCGGCAGCGGCCCACCATGGCCCCCAGCCGGCACGCAGGCTGAGCAGCACCCAGGCCAGCCCGGCCCCGGCCGAGACCAGCACCACCACTTGTTGCAAGCGCGCCAGCATGCGGCCAGTCTCGCATTGCCGGTTGGCGCCAGGTCTGCAAGGCAGCCGCAGCAAATCCAGACCGCATCCGTTCCGTATCCAAACCGCCCGGGCGCAGGGTGGTGGCACAACAGCGCTCGCGTTACCCTCGCGGCCGATGACTTCAGCGCTGGCCGACCGCATCACTGACCACCTGGGCGCCGTGGCCCGGCTGCGCGCGCTGCGCCAGGTCGATGTCAGCCTGGCCGAGCAGGTGCATGCGATCAAGACCTACCAGGCGCAGCGTTTTGGCCGCAGTTATGCCGACCTGCTGGCCAGCCCGCGCTACGGCGCGGCGGCCCGGTTCTTTCTGGCCGAGCTGTATGGGCCGCAGGAGTTCTCGCGCCGTGACGCCCAGTTCGCCCGCGTGGTGCCGGCGCTGGTGCGGCTGTTTCCTGAAGAGCTGGTGGGCACCGTCGAGCAGCTGGGCCAGCTGCATGCGCTGACCGAATCGCTGGACGACGCCGCCGCGCGCCATGTCGGCCCCGGCCTTTGCAACGCCCAAGCCTATGCCCATGCCTGGCAGGCCGCCGGCCGCGCCAGCGCGCGTGAGGCGCAGATCGTGCTGACGCTGGCCATCGGCGCCGCGCTGGACCGCTTCACCCGCAACCGGCTGATGCGCTCCACCCTCAAGCTGATGCGCCGCCCGGCCCAGCGTGCCGGCCTGGGTGAGCTGCAGAAGTTCCTCGAGTCGGGCTTCGACGCCTTTGGCGCGATGCATGGCGCCGGCGAGTTTCTGCGCCTGGTCGGTGAACGTGAGCGCGCACTCGCCGCCGCGCTGTTTGCACCCGGCGCGGTGGCCGACGCAGCACTGCCTGCCGCGCAGCGCCCGGCAGCGCTGGCCGACCTGCCCTGAGGCCCGGCATGGCAGACGACAACGGCCCCATGCAAGCCACCCTGGCCCGCCTGAACGCCCAGCTGCTGGTGCGCGGCTGGCTGTCGGCCAACAACATCGTCTTTGCGCACGCCGGTGTCGGCCAGGTGGTGGACACCGGCTATGGCAGCCATGCGGTGCAGACCCTGGCGCTGATCGACCAGGCGCTGGCCGGCGCGCCGCTGGCAGAGGCCATCAACACCCATCTGCACAGTGACCACTGCGGCGGCAATGCGGCGCTGGCGCGGCGCTGGCCGGGGCTGCGCATCAGCGTGCCGGCGGCCTCACGCAGCAAGCTGCTGCCCTGGGACGAGGGCCAGCTCAGCTACCGCGAGACCGGCCAGCACTGCGAGCCGTTCACGCCGCAGGCCTTCATCACCGATGGCGATGGGCTGGTGCTGGGCGGCCGGCGCTGGCAAGTGCATGCCGCGCCCGGCCATGACCCGGACGCGGTGCTGCTGTTCGAGCCCGAGACCCACACCCTGATCAGCGGCGACGCGCTGTGGCAAGACCGGCTGGCGATCATCTTCCCCGAGCTGGCAGGCCAGCCAGGTTTTGACGCCACCGCCCAGGTGCTGGACTTGATCGAGGCGCTGCAGCCGCGCCTGGTGCTGCCCGGCCACGGCCAGGCGTTCACCAATGTGGCGGCGGCGCTGGCCGCCTCACGCCAGCGCCTGGCGGCGTTCCGCGCCGCGCCGCACAAACACAGCGCCCATGCGGCGCGGGCGCTGTTGGTCTACCACCTGCTGGAGCACCGCAGCCGGCCACACGCGGCACTGCTCGACTGGATGGCCGCCACGCCGATCTTCCTGAAGGCCTTGCAGTGTGGCGACGACGCTGTGCTGGCCCGGCAAGCCGCCGCGCTGACCGTTGACCGCCTGCTGGCCGACGGCGTGCTGCGGCGGCAGAACATCGACGGCGTGGACAGCGTGGCGATGGCCGACGCTGGTTGACGGCGCTGCTGCCTGAAGCGCCGAACCGGCTGCAAACCAGCGGCAGCCCAGCGACCACTCAGACGCAGATCACTGGAACCTGGGCGCGGTGGCCGGCGGTGGCGACGGCTCGGTGGGCAAGGGGTTGCCGTTGCCGTCGGGCTGGTAGGGCAGGCTGTTTTGATTGGGCTCGGGCACGCCCTGGGGCACCGGCACCGGCGGCAGCGCCATCGGCGGCTGCTGCATGCCAGGCTGGCGCTGCGCCGCGCCACCGAAAAATGGCTGGCCCACCACCATGCCCTGGTTCATACCGGGCCGCATGCTGGGCTGCATGCCGGGTTGCAAGCCCGGCGGCAAGCCCGGCAAACCCGGCTGCGCCATGGCCGCCGCCGGGTCGCCCGGGCGGCCGCGCTGGGCTTCGGCCAACGCCGGCAATTGCAATGTCAGCGACGGCGAACCGGCACCTGCACCCAGCTGCGCCTGGCGGTGGCCCACGCTCAGCAAGCGCATGCCGGGCTCCAGCTCCCGCCCCACGCGCCAGGCGCGCGCCGGCTTGCCATCCACCTCGATCAGGGCCAGGCCGTTGGCCGAGCCGCTGCCCTGCCGAGGCGCCACCACACCCACCAGGCGGAAGCGGCTGTCAGCCACCACCACCTGTGTCTGCGCCACTGGTTGTGCCGCTGGCTGGCCCAGCAGGCGCGACAGGCCGGCGCCCACCGGTGGCAGCGGCGCGGCCAGGCTGGTGCCCGGCGGCAGCGGTGTGCTGTGTGTGAACAAAGGCAGCCCCCAGGCCACCGCACAGGCCAGCACGGCAGCCCAGATCAGCAAGGTGGTCCAGCGCGCAGTCATGCCCGGATTATCATGCGCCGCTTCATTGCCCATCGCCGGATCAAGCGCCCGCCCATGACCTTTGCCACCGCTTTCAGCCCGCCCCGCCACGCCTTGGCACGGGCCTGCCGACGGGGTTTCACGCTGATCGAGCTGATGGTGGTGCTGGTGATCATCGGCGTGCTGGCCGCGCTGATCGTGCCCAATGTGCTGGACCGCACCGACGACGCCCGCGCCACCGCAGCGCGCGCCGACATCAACAACCTGGTGCAGGCGCTCAAGCTCTACAAGCTGGACAACCAGCGCTTTCCCAGCGGTGAGCAGGGCCTGGAGGCGCTGGCGCGCAAGCCCACCGCCGGTGCCGTGCCGCCCAACTGGCGGGTTTACGTCGACAAGCTGCCGGCCGACCCCTGGGGCCGGCCGTACCAGTACATCTTTCCGGGCGTGAAGGGTGAGGTCGATGTGTTCAGCCTGGGCGCCGACGGGCAGGCCGGCGGTGACGGCAAGAACGCCGACATCGGCAACTGGCAGTAGCCCAGCGCGGCTGCGGCTGGCCGTTCTGCGGCGCGGCTTCACCCTGATCGAGCTGCTGCTGGTGCTGCTGCTGGTGGCCATGGTCTCGGGCATGGTCAGCCTGTCGCTGCGCGACGGCGGCCAGGCCCAGCGTGACCGCGAGGCCCAGCGCCTGGCCGCCTTGCTTGAAGCCGGCCGCGCCGAAGCCCGTGCCACCGGCGTGGCAGTGCGCTTTGAGGTGCTGGGCCGCGACGGCGCCCAGCCGCCAGCGGACGGCCAGTTCCGCTTTGTCGGCCTGGCGCCGGGCAGCCTGCCGGGCAGCGGCGGCAAGCCCGGGCTGTGGCTGTCGCCCGAGGTGGCCGTGCGCATCGATGGCGCCAGCGCGCTGCGCCTGGGGCCTGAACCGTTGATCGGCGCCCAGCGCATCACGCTCAGCCTGGACGGCGCCCAGCGCGTGCTGGCCACCGACGGCCTGGCACCGTTTGCGGTGGCCGAGCCGGCGGCGGACAAGCCATGAGCGGCGCACGCGGGCCGAGCGCCGGGCCGCCCGAAGCCGGCCCGCATCCCCTCGGGGGATCGGGCGGCGTACCCGCTGCCCGAGGGGCCGGCTTCACATTGGTCGAGGTGTTGGTGGCCCTGGCCATCACCGCGCTGGTGCTGGGCGCCGGGCTCAAAGCCGCCGGCGCGCTGACCGACAACGCCCAGCGCCTGGGCGATGTGACGGCGGCGCACTGGTGTGCCGACAACGCGCTGGCCGGCCTGCGCCTGGCACAGCAGTTCCCCGGCACCGGCGAGGCCGAGTTCGCCTGCAACCAGCTGGGGCGTGACTACCGCGGCGTGCTGCGCACCTTCACCACGCCCAATGTCAACTTCCGGCGGGTCGAAGCGGTGGTGCTCGACGGCCAGGGCAATGTGCTGGCCACGCTGGCCACCGTGCTGGGGCGCTATTGATGGCACGGCGCTGCGGCTTCACGCTGGTTGAGGTGCTGGTGGCCGTGTTGATCATGGCGGTGGTGGCGGCCATGGGCTGGCAAGGTGTGTCGGCGATGGTGCGCTCGCGCGACATCGGCGCGGCGGCCAGTGACCGCACGCTGCGCTTGTCGGCACTGGTGGGCCAGTGGGAGCAGGACCTGGCCGCCATCTATGACAGTGAGCAGGTGCCGGGCATCAGCTTTGACGGCGCGGCGCTGCGGCTGGTGCGGCGCAGCGAGGGCGGCGTGCAACTGGTGGTGTGGGCCCTGCGTGAGGGTGTGTGGCAGCGCTGGGCCGGCCCGGTGCTGCAGCGCAGCGCGGCGCTGCGTGAGTCCTGGCTGGCCAGCCAGCAGTTGCAGGGCAAAGAGCCCGGGCAATTGACGCTGATCGACGGCGTCACCGGCTGGCAGCTGTACTTCTGGCGTGGCCAGGGCTGGAGCACTGCGCAATCCAGCGGCGACGAAGTCACCGTGGCCGAGCCCGCCGCGCCGGCCGCGCCGTCGGCCTCTCAGCCCGGCAGCGGTGCCAGTGCGCCAGCCGGCGGCGCCAGCGCCCCGGCGGCTGCAACCGTGCGCAACCGCACCCTGCTGCCCACCGGCGTGCGCCTGCAGCTCGACCTGGCCGAGGGCAGCATCCACCGCGACGTGATGCTGTCGCCCGCGCCATGAACTGCCGTCCAGTTCCGGCCCGCGGCGCCGCCCTGCTGGTGGCCATGGTGCTGCTGAGCGTGGTGGCCAC
>JANNMP010000183.1:0-2017 GCA_031398015.1 Burkholderiaceae bacterium | reverse complement strand
GGTCAAGCAGCCACTTCTGCGCCGTGCCCAGCGCGACCAGGTCGTCGGCTGACAGCTCGAACAGGTTGCGCGCCGCAAAACTGGCCTTGTGCGCCAGCCCGTTGCGCTGGGCGTTTTCACGCGCCCGGCCCACCAGCACCTCGCTGCCTTCGATGCCCAGCACCGCAGCAGCGCGGGTGGCCAGCGGCAGGCTGAAGTTGCCCAGGCCGCAGAACCAGTCGATCACCCGCTCGTCGGCGGCCGGCGCCAGCAGCCGCACCGCGCGGCCGACCAGCACGCTGTTGATGGCATGGTTGACCTGGGTGAAATCGGTGGGCTTGAACGGCATGTGGATGCCGAACTCGGCCAGCGCATAGGCCAGTTCAGGGCCGCCGGCATCGAGCAAGTGCACGGTTTCCGGGCCCTTGGGCTGCAGCCACCACTGCACACCGTGGGTGGCGCCAAAGCTGCGCAAGCGGTCGGCATCGGTTGCCGTCAGCGGCTGCAGGTGGCGCAGCACCAGCGCGGTGACCAACCCGTGCACGCCCTGGCCGATGGCCAGCTCGATCTGCGGCAGGCGGTCGCGCTGGTCCATGCTGCCGATCAGCGCACGCAGCGGCAGCAGCAGCGCACTGACCGCCGGCGGCAACACCGGGCAGACCTGCATGTCGGCCAAGTAGCGGCTCTTGCGCTCATGGAAGCCGATCAGCACCGTGCCCTTCTTGGCCACAAACCGCACCGACAGCCGGGCCCGGTACCGGTAGCCCCAGGTGGGCCCCTGGATCGACCGCAACAACTGCTCGGGCCTGACCTTGGCCAGGTGCAGCAGGTTGTCCTCAAGCACCCGCTGCTTGACCGCCACCTGCGCCGCCGCATCCAGGTGCTGCATCTTGCAACCGCCGCAGGCGCCGGGGTGCAGGCCAAAGTGCGGGCAGCCCGGGCGCACGCGCTGTGCGCTCTCGTGGCGCAGCGCCGTCATCACACCCTGCTCCCAGGCGGCCTTGCTGCGGCCGACCCGGGCTTGCACCAGTTCACCGGGCAGCGCGCCCTCGATGAACACCACCTTGCCGGCGGCATTGCGGGCCACGCCCTGGGCTTCCAGATCAAGCGAGTCGACCTGCAGCCACTCTTGTTCAACAGTCATCTCCGGATTATCCCGGCCAAGAAAAAGCCGCCCGCAGGCGGCTTGTTGCGAGGACGCTGTCGCGCTCAAGGTTGGATGTAGTCGCCGATCACTTTCCAGCGCCCGTCGGTGATCTGCGACAGCCGCGACAGATCATTGCCCAGGCGCTTGGTGGCGCTGAAGGTGGTCTTGGGGGCGCCGAACATGTCGGGGTCGATCGACATCGTGTCCATGGCCTTGATGAAGCTTTCAGTGCTGAGGTTGGCGCCAGCCTTGACCGCAGCCTTGGCGAACACATCGATGATGCTGTAGCCGTAGACCGAAAACACCGTCGGGTCTTCGTTGAACTTGGTCTTGTACTTGTTGGCCCAGAAGCGCAGCGGCTGCGAGGCTTCGTCCAGGTACGGGTGCTGCGATGTCATCGTGGCATACAGCCCGTCCATCGGCTTGCCGCCCAGCTTGTGGATCAGGTCGGTGTACGACGCGCTGCTGCCCAGAAACACCGGGTTGAAGCCGGTCTTGCGCGATTCACCAATCGTGCCAATGGTCTCGCGGATGATGGTGCCCAGGATCACCATGTCGCAACTGGCGGCCTTCATGCGCGCCACCTGCGACGAAAAATCGGTGGCGCCACGCTTGTAGCTGGTTTTTTCCACCAGCTCCTGGCCGATGGTCTTCAGGCCCGCCTCGGCGCCGCGCAGCACTTCCAGGCCGAACTCGTCGTCCTGGTACAGCGTGCACACCTTCTTGGCGCCCTTGTCCTTGGCCAGCTTTGGCGCGGCCATGCGCATCTGGTCAAAGTAGGTGGCGGCAAACGAGTACTTGAGCTTGTGGAAGGGCTCGTACATCTCGCGCGCAGCGGTGATCGGCAGGAAGTTGATGACGTTCTTCTCGAACTGCACCGGCATGGCCGCG
>JANNMP010000021.1:0-2520 GCA_031398015.1 Burkholderiaceae bacterium | reverse complement strand
GGTTGTCGCACTGCTGGCTGCAACGCAACCCAGGCGCGCGCCAGCCGCAACTGTGCCAAGCCGGCAGCTCACCGGCTGCACGGCCTGAGCCACTGATGCGCTCCCGAGACTGCCCGCCACAGAACCCGCTGCCCGACGCCGATGCGACGGTGCCAGCGTGCACAAAGCGCGCTGCGGCGCGTCGTGAAGTCGCGACAGGTTATGCGTTGCAGATCCTGTCGGCCACACTGCTGCTCGCGCAGCACTTCTTCCTGCCGGTCGCGCTGGGCGTGGCGGCTTACGGACGATTGGCCTTCATGACGGGTGCGGCCAGCCTGTTGTCGATTGCCTACGACCATGGTTTCAACCTGCTGGCAGTGCGCAAGCCGGCACTGGCCTGGACCTACCTGGCGGTCAAGCTGGCCTTGCTTCTGACACTGGGGCTGTTTGCGGGCATCTGGGTGCTTGCCACCCAACAAGCTGATCTGTGGCTGACCCTGACGGTTGGACTGCACGCCTTGACGTTTGTGGTCTACACGTTCTATGTGCATGTAGACATCGCCATCGGGAAGATCCGGCGCGTCTTCTGGTACTCCCTGGCCAACGGTGTACTGCTGCTGTCGATCCCACTGGCATTCCACCATCTTGGCGCCGACCTGGCCTATGCGCCCGCGGTGGGATGTGTCCTGTCGCTGTGTTTGCTGCTGGCAACACGGCCGGTCGCGATCGCTGGCCGCGGCCCCACCACCCTTGCGCAAGTGAGGTTGCGCCCGCGTCGCCTCAAGCCGCTGTTCGTCAAGCAACTGCAGATATCGCTGGGCACCGTGCTCGATGGCGGCATCGTCTGGATCGGCGTGCTGGCCGTGACCGCACTTGACGGATTTGAAGCGGCAGGCATCTACCGCATCGCGATGAGCGCGGTCAGCTTGATGACCCAGGTGCTGCCCATGCCCAAGCAGGTTCTGCTGCGACTGGCCAGGCAGTCAGCGCAATTGCAATGGGCGCGGCGCTATGCGCTGGGGCTGGTTGGGTCTGGTTTGCTGCAGATGGCAGCGGTCTATCTGCTCGGCCAGTGGGCGCTGCAATACGTGTTTCCTGGCAATGCCGAACCGATCTACCACGCTGTTCTTGCGCTCAGTGCCGTGCCAGCCATGCGGGCACTGTTCGAACTGCAAACGATCCTGCACGACAAGCACAATACGCTCGCCCAACTTGTCCGCAACACCTGCATTGCCGGCGCCTGCGGTGCAGCGGCCTACGGGCAGGGGGTGTATGTCATGGTGCTCGTCTTCTATGGCCTGCTGACACTCCTGGGCGTCAAGCGGCTTTTCTGGAGTTGAGAAGCCGTGTGCGCTGAACCGACGACACAACGCTGCGCCCATGCGCAACCCTCTCAATGAATCCTTCTGAGATTGATCCAATCCCCGTGTCCGTGATCGTGCACGTGCTCAATGAGCATGTGAATCTTCCGCATGCGTTGGCGACGGTCTGCGGCAACTTCGACGAGGTGATCGTGGTCGATGCGGGCAGCACCGATGACACGCAGCAGATCGCGCGCGAATTTGGCGCAACGGTGGTGCAGATTGCTGGCGACCGCACCACGCTGGTCAAGCAGCGCAACTGGGCACTGGACAATTTGCAGACCCGGCACGACTGGGTGTACATCCTGGATGCCGATGAGCAGGTGCCTGATGACCTGCGGGCAGAGATCGCAGCGCTGGTGCGTGAGCCGGCAGCCAACATTGACGGCTATTGGGTGCGCTACAAAGAAGTGATCCTCGGTCGGCCACTGCTGCGTGCGGCGCTCTATCCAAACTGGAACATGCGCCTGTTCAAGCGCAGCGTGGCGCGCTACGAAGACCGTGCGGTCAATGCACACGTCAAAATCGAGCATGCCCGCACCGCGCAGATCCAGGCCCACTTCATCCATGACGACAAACGCGGTTTCTCGTCCTACATCCGCCGCTTGGGGAGCATCACCGTGATCGAGGCGAGAAGCCTGGACGAGATCTTCGCACCGCAACAAGGGCTGATCGGCGGCAGCCTGTTCTCGCCATCGTTCGTGGCGCGCCGCCGTGCGCTGAAGAAAATCTTCTACCGCCTCCCGATGCGCCCGTTGATCATCTTCCTTTATCTCTATGTCTGGCGCATGGGGTTCACTGAAGGCAAGGCCGGTCTTTACCACTGTCTTTACCGCGCATTCACCGAAGTGTTGGTCAATGCGCTGCGCTACGAAACCAACCTGGCCAAGAAATGAGCAGCCCGCATTGCATATGCGGCATCGGGACAGCAGACATCCGCCCGCTGTCCGGGCCCACCTTCGGTGAGCGCGCCTTGTGGCGATGCAATCGCTGCGCGCTGGTGCAGTTGTTTCCATGGCCCGGCGACGGCGTCGTGGACGCTGCGCTCTATCAAAACGACAACTACATGGCCAAGATCGGCCGCGCCGAATATTTCGGCTACTACAAAGCGTTCGAGGAGTACCTGCGCGAAGCGCACCGGATTGGCAAAGACCTCGCCATCCTCGATTTTGGTGCCGGC
>JANNMP010000016.1:0-1512 GCA_031398015.1 Burkholderiaceae bacterium | reverse complement strand
GGTCAACGTGCTCGACGTGGTGATGCTGGGCCACTGGCCACGCCTGGGCGCCTGGCGCGCCGCGCGGGGCGGGCACCGCAGCGAGGCGCGCGAGGCGCTGGCCGCTGTCGGCCTGCTGGGCTTCGAGCGCCGCGCCATCGGCGAGCTGTCGGCCGGCCAGTTCCAGCGCGTGCTGTTCGCCCGCGTGGTGCTGCAGGACGCGCCGGTGATCCTGCTCGACGAGCCTTTCAACGCCATCGACGAGCGCACCACCGCCGATCTGCTGGCCTTGCTGCACCGCTGGCATGCCGAGGGCCGCACCGTGGTGGCCGTGCTGCATGACCTGGCCCAGGTGCGCGCGCACTTTCCAAGCACGCTGCTGCTGGCCCGTGAGCCGATTGCCTGGGGCGCCACTGCCGAGGTGCTGCAGCCCCGACACCTGCAGCGCGCACGCCTGCAGGCCGAGCATTGGGAGGCGCAGGCGCCCTGGTGTGCCGTGCCGGACAGCGCCGGGCCACGGATCGCGGCATGACGTTGCAGGGCCTGCTGCTCGACCCGTTTGTCGAGTTCGGCTTCATGCGCCGGGCCCTGGTGGCCTGCCTGGCGCTGGGCCTGAGCTGCGGCCCGGTGGGCACGCTGCTGGTGCTGCGCCGCATGAGCCTGGCCGGCGACGCGATGGCCCATGCCCTGCTGCCCGGCGCGGCGGTGGCGTTCTTGCTGGTGGGCCTGAGCCTGCCGGCGATGAGCCTGGGCGCCTTCATCGCCGCACTCGCCGTGGCGGCGGCTGCCGGCGGCGTGTCGCGCTTGACCGCCCAGCGTGAAGACGCCAGCCTGGCCGGCTTCTACCTGATCGCGCTGGCCGCCGGCGTGATGCTGATCTCGCTGCGTGGCAACAGCGTCGATCTGATGCGGGTGCTGTTCGGCAGCATCCTGGCGGTCGACGATGCGGCACTGCTGCTGGTGGCCGGCGTGGCCAGCTCCAGCCTGGTGGTGCTGGGGCTGGTCTGGCGGCCGCTGCTGGTGGAGTGTTTCGACGCCGGCTTTCTGCGCGCGGTGGGCGGGCGTGGCGCCTGGCACCACCAGCTGTTCCTGGTGCTGCTGGTGGCCAACCTGGTGGCGGGGTTCCAGGCCCTGGGCACGCTGATGGCGGTGGGCCTGCTGATGCTGCCGGCGATCGCCGCGCGCTGCTGGGCCCACAGCGTGGCGCAGCTGTCGGTCATCGCCAGCGCCATCGCCACGGCTTGCGGCTACGGCGGCCTGCTGTTGTCGTACCACCTGGGCCTGCCCTCGGGCCCGGCGATCGTGTTGCTGGCTGGCGCGGTGTACCTGGCCTCGCTTTGCCTGGGCCCGCGTGACAGCCTGCGCGCGCGTTTTTTCACCGCCCACCGCCACCGGGCCGCCTGATGGCCGGGCTGCTGCTGACGCGCCGTTGTGCGCTGGTTGTTGCCACTGCTGCCGCCTTGTCCGGCAGGTCCTGGAGCCAGCGGCCCAGGCTGACCGTGGTGGCCAGCTTCTCGCTGCTGGCCGACATGG
>JANNMP010000174.1:0-1928 GCA_031398015.1 Burkholderiaceae bacterium | reverse complement strand
GTGGTCGATCAGCGCGATGTCGCCGTACCAGTCACCGGGGCCCAGCAGCTCCAGCGTGAAGGCGCGGCCGTCGCGCCAGCTGGTGCACAGGCCCAGCGCGCCGCTGGCCACGCCCACCCAGTCGGTGGCCACGCCGCCACGGCGCACCAGGCAGGCACCGCGCTTGACATGCTGCACCCGGGCAGCCCCCAGGATGGCCTGGCGCAGCGCATCCGACAGGCCGGCAAACCAGGCGCCCGCCTCGATGCGCTGGCTTTCCACCGGCCGCAGCCCCGGCAGCACCGGCGCACGCAGCAGGCCTTGTGGATGTCCGTGCGCAAGCGGCGGCCGCAGCGTGCCGGCAGCAGGGTGCACGGCGTGTTGGCCGACGCCGTACGACATCACAGCTCCACCTTGATGTTGGTCTCGGTCGAGAGTCTTTTCCACTTGACGATCTCCCGGCGGTAGAAGTCAGCAAACGCCTCTTGCGTCATGACCTGGTAGACACCACCGGCGTTGGCCAGCACATCGGCCAGCTCGGGCTTTTTCATCGCCGCCAGCAACTCGGCATGCAGCCGCGCCACGATCGGCGCGGGCGTGCCCGGCGGCACATAAAAGCCGCTGAAACTGGGCAGCTCCAGGCCGGGAAAGCCGGCCTCGGCCATGGTGGGCACGTTGGGGAACTTGGGCAGGCGCTGCGGCCCGAACACCGCCAGCGGCACCAGGCGGCCGCTGCTGGTGAGGGCCTCGATCTCGCTGTAGAAGCCCGAGGCGAAATCGATCTGGCCGGCAGCGGCGTCCATCGCCGCCAGCGCGCCGGCCTTGTACGGCACCGCCAACAGCTTCAACTTGGCGGCGCGCTCGAACTGCACGCACGCGAAGTGCCCCACCGACGCATTGCCACCGGTGCCGCAAGTGCGCTCAGCGGCGGCGGCCTTGGTGATGGCCTCGGCAATGCTCTTGACGCCCAGCGTCGGGCCGGTCACCAGTGACGGAAAGCCCATCGTGCCCAGCGCCACCGGCAAGAAGTCTTTCAGCGGGTCATAGCGCACCTTGCCGCCGGCGCCGGGGTACAGCACCAGCGGGTTCATGCCGCCGTAGTACATGGTGTAGCCGTCGGGCGCGGCCTGGGTCAGCGCCTCGGCCGACAGCGAGCCCGACGCGCCGGTGCGGTTCTCGATGACCAGCGTCTGCTTCAGCGCCGGGCCCACCACATTGGCATATCGCCGGGCCCAGATGTCGTTGATGCCGCCGGCCGGGCCATCGACGATCAGCTTGATCGGCTTGTTGGGATAGTCCTGCTGGGCCAACACGGCAGCGGGTGCCAGCAGGGCGGCGGCGCTGGCACAGGCCAGCAGGGCAAGTGTGTGGCGGCGTTGCATCGGTCAGGCCACCTCGAACAAGCCAGCCGCGCCCTGGCCGCCGCCAATGCACATGGTGACCACCACGTACTTGGCACCCCGGCGCTTGCCTTCGATCAGCGCATGGCCGGTCAGGCGCGCGCCGCTGACGCCGTACGGATGGCCCACCGCAATGGCGCCGCCGTTGACGTTGAGCAGCTCGTCAGGGATGCCCAGCTTGTCGCGGCAGTACAGCACCTGGCAGGCAAAGGCTTCGTTCAGCTCCCACAGGCCGATGTCGCTGACCTTCAGGCCCGCGCGCTGCAGCAGGCGCGGCACCGCAAACACCGGGCCGATGCCCATTTCGTCCGGCTCGCAGCCGGCCACCGCAAAGCCGCGGAAGATGCCCAGCGGCTGCAGGCCTCGCTGCTCGGCCAGGTTGGCGTTCATCACCACGCAGACCGAGGAGCCGACGCGGAACTGGCTGGCATTGCCGGCGGTGATCACGCCGCCCGGCAGGGCCGAGCGGATCTTCGCCACGCCTTCGATCGTGGTGTCGGCGCGGATGCCCTCGTCGGAATCGATGGTCACTTCCTTGCGCGTGATGCG
>JANNMP010000780.1:0-7542 GCA_031398015.1 Burkholderiaceae bacterium | reverse complement strand
CATCGACCAGCTGGTGGCCTGGTTCGACGGCAGCCACCTGAGCAAGAGCCCGGCGCAATGGGACGCCGCCAAGCTGGCCTGGGTCAACGCCCATTGGCTGAAGCAGGCCGACGATGCGCGCTTGGCAGGGCTGGTGGCCGGTCAGCTCGCCAAGCGTGGCATCGCAGCGCCAACGGACAACCGGCTGGCGGCAATGTGTGCGCTGTTCAAGGACCGTTGCAACACCACGCTCGATCTGGCCGACTGGTTGCAGATGTACGTTGCGCCAGTCACGCCGTCGGCCGACGATCTGGCCGCGTTTGTCACCGACGCCGTGCGCCCGGCGCTGGCAGCGCTGCGCGAGCGGCTGGCCACTTGCGCCTGGGACAAGCCCGCCATCGCCCAGGCCCTGAAGGACACGCTGGCCGAACAGAAGCTGAAGCTGCCGCAACTGGCCATGCCAGTGCGTGCGCTGCTGTGCGGGCGCACGCAGACACCGTCGCTCGATGCAGTGCTGGCGCTGTTCGACCGGCCCACGGTGCTGGCGCGGTTGCTGCCGACATAGCCTGTGCTACAGTCGCAGGCTCGCTTGGACAGCAACCTGAGAATTTCGGGGGTATAGCTCAGCTGGGAGAGCGCTTGCATGGCATGCAAGAGGTCAGCGGTTCGATCCCGCTTACCTCCACCAACAGCTCAACAGTTTGGTGGCGCTGTTCAAGGCGATGGTTTGATGTCAATGACGTGAACACAGTCCCCTTCGTCTAGAGGCCTAGGACACCACCCTTTCACGGTGATTACAGGGGTTCGAATCCCCTAGGGGACGCCACCATCCGCCGCAGCCAAGCGGCCTGTGGCCCAGCCAAGCGCACTGCGGTGCGCTTTGTTGTTTCTGGCGCGGCATGCATCATCGTGGCCCCACCACACGCTGCGCCGCTGCCATGACCGACACCGCCAAACCCGACCTCGCCGCCCTGGTCGATGACCTGTTCCGCCTGCTGCGGCTGAAGACCACGCCGATCGGCATGCAGTTGTTCGAGCGCGTCGACGACATGCTGGCGGTGCCGAAGATCCGCCGCCCCAAGGGCACGGTGCACACCACCGACCAGATCGTCGGCCAGGCCGCGCGGCTGGGTTTTACGGTGGGCATCACACAAGCTGACCTGGTCGGCCAGCAATGCGGCGCAGTGATCGGGCTGGCGCCGCAGGACGACAGCTTCCGCGCCGGCAAGGCCTTCACCGGTGTGTGGTTCGCCACCGAGGCCGACTCAGCCGCCCACCAGCAGGCGATGACCTGCGTGCCGCATGGCCGCTACACCGCGATGGCGGTGTCGCCGCTGGCCGCCGGCCGCCTGCCGCAGCCACACATCGCGCTGGTCTATGCCAATCCGGCGCAGATGATCCTGCTGATCAACGGCCTGCAATGGGCCGGCTACAAGCAGCTGCAATGGGGCGCCGTGGGTGAATCGGCCTGCGCCGACAGCTGGGGCCGGGCCCTGGCCACCGGCGAGCCCAGCCTGGCGCTGCCATGCTTCCCCGAGCGGCGCTACGGCGGCGTGCCCGATGACGAACTGTTGCTGGCGCTGCAGCCCGCGCAGCTGGCCAAGGCGGTGGACGGCCTGAAGCAGCTGGCGGCCAACGGCCTGCGCTACCCGATCCCGCCCTACAGCGTTCAGAACGATGTGCGCGCCGGCATGGCGGCCAGCTACGGTGCGCGTTAGGTCTGGGTCAGGGGTGAGGCGTGGGCCGTTGGCTTGGTGTAGCCCAGCAGCCGCATCGCGTTGTCCTTCAGGATCAGCGGCTTGACCTTGTCCTTGAAGCCGGCCTCGTCGAAATCCTTCATCCAGCGCTCGGGGGTGATCAGCGGGTAGTCGCTGCCGAACAGCATGCGGTCTTTCAGCAGCGTGTTGGCGTACTGCACCAGCTGGGCCGGAAAGTACTTCGGGCTCCAGCCGCTCAAGTCGATCCACACATTGGGCTTGTGCAGCGCCAGGCTCAGCGCTTCGTCCTGCCAGGGCCAGCTGGGGTGGGCCACCACGATCTGCATGTCGGGGAAGTCGATCGCCACGTCCTCCAGCAGCATCGGGTTGCTGTTCTGCAGCCGCAGGCCGCCGCCGCAGCGCATGCCGCTGCCAATGCCCGAATGCCCGCTGTGGAAGATGGCCGGCAGCTTGTGCTCGGCAATCACCTCATACAACGGCCAGGCCATGCGGTCATACGGCAGAAAGCCCTGCACCGTGGGGTGGAACTTGAAGCCCTTGACGCCATGGCTTTCGATCAGCCGGCGCGCCTCGCGCGCACCCATCTGGCCCTTGTGCGGGTCGATGCTGGCAAACGCCACCATCATGTCGCTGTTCTTGGCGGCGGCCTCGCAGATCTCCTCGTTGGGGATGCGCCGGCGGCCCAGCTGCGATTCACTGTCGACGGTGAACATCACCAGGCCGATCTTCATGGCGCGGTAGTGCGCGATGGTCTCGTCGATGGTGGGCCGCTTGCTGAAGCCGAAGTACTTGTCGGCAGCGCGGTCGTACTCCTCGCCATAGGCATCAAACGGGTTCCAGCATGACATCTCGGCATGGGTGTGGGTGTCGATGGCGATCAGCGCGTCGGTGTTCATGGGGGGCCTTGATGGTTAATGCACCGAAACAAACACTTGGCCGAAAGTGGCAAGCATCGCAATTCTGCGCTGGATGAATCGCTTCAACCCTCGGGTTTGTCCTAGCATTCAACTTCATGACTTGAACTATCTTTGCGCCTCTGCCAACACAGGCGCCATGATGAGTTCTGACCTCGCCCCCGCCTTTGCCCCGGTCACTGGCCTGCTGGCCACGCTCGACCTGCTGGCCATCAGCCAAAGCGATGCGGTGTTGCACCTGCAGTTGAATCGGCCCGCCAAACGCAACGCCATCAACGACCGCCTGGTGCAGCAGATCCACACCGCCTTCGTCAACTTGCCGGATTCAGTGAAGGCGGTGGTGGTCAGCGGCGCCGGCGCGCATTTTTGCGCCGGGCTGGATTTGTCGGAACTGGTGCAGCGCGACATGCAGGGCGCGATCCAGCATTCGCGCATGTGGCATGCGGCGTTTGATGCGGTGCAGTTCGCCCGTGTGCCGGCGGTGGCGGTGCTGCATGGCGCGGTGGTCGGCGGCGGGCTGGAGCTGGCGGCGGCCTGCCAGATCCGCGTCGCCGACGATTCGGCCTACTTCGGCCTGCCCGAAGGCCAGCGTGGCATCTTCGTCGGTGGTGGTGGCTCGGTGCGCATCCCGCGGTTGATGGGCACGGCGCGCATGGCCGACATGATGCTCACCGGCCGGGTCTATGACGCCGACGAGGGCGACCGTGCCGGCCTGGTGCAATACCGTGTGGCCGACGGCCAGGGCCTGGCCAAAGGCATCGCGCTGGCCCGCAAGATCGCCGGCAATTCAGCGATGACCGCGTTTGCGGTCATGCAGGCGCTGCCGCGCATCGTCGAGCAATCGCCCGCTGAAGGCCTGTTCACCGAGGCGCTGATGGCCGCTGCCGCCAGCAACACGCCCGAGGCGCAAGACCGGCTGCGGGCGTTCCTCGATGGCCGCGCGGGCAAGGTCGTCAAGTCATGAGCGAGCGCCTCAGCGTCCGCTACCGCGATGCCAGCGTCGGTGGCTGCGTCAGCGCCACGGCTGAGCGCCGGGCCGACGGCAGCCTGCTGCTGCAATCCACCGAGACATTGCAGCCCTACCCGGATCGGCTGACAGACAGGCTGGAACACTGGGCCGGAGCGGCGCCAGACCGCACCCTGGTGGCGCGGCGCGGGCCCGATGGCGCCTGGATCCGCATCGGCTACGCCCAGATGCTGGCGCGTGCCCAGGCCGTCGGCCAGGCGCTGGTGGACATGGGCCTGAGCGTGGAGCGGCCCGTGGCCATCCTCAGCGACAACGACCTGGAACACCTGACGCTGGCGCTCGGCGCGCTGTGGGCCGGCATTCCCTTTGCGCCGGTGTCCTCGGCCTATTCGCTGGTGTCGCAAGACTTTGCCAAGCTGCGGCACATCCTCGGGTTGATCACGCCCGGCTTGGTGTTCGCGTCGGATGCGCGTTATGCCGCTGCCATCGCCGCCGTGCTGCCAGCGGGTGTTGCGGGTGAGGTGCCGGTGGTGCTGACCGATGGCGCGGCCGAAGCCGCAGCAGCCGGCCCGCTGGCCGGCCGCCGTGTGCTGGGCTTCAACCATCTGCTGGCCACCACGCCCGGCGCCACGCTGGCAGCGGCCCATGCGGCGGTGGGGCCCGACAGCATCGCCAAGTTCTTGTTCACATCGGGCAGCACCAAGGCGCCCAAGGGCGTGGTCAACACCCACCGCATGCTGTGCGCCAACCAGCAGATGATCCGCCAGTGCATGGGCTTTCTGGCCGACGAGCCGCCGGTGCTGGTGGATTGGCTGCCCTGGAACCACACCTTCGGCGGCAACCACAACATCGGTCTCACGCTGTACAACGGCGGCACGCTGTACATCGACGACGGCAAACCCACGCCCAAGGGCATCGCGCAGACGCTGGCCAACCTGCGTGAGATCTCGCCCACGGTGTACTTCAATGTGCCCAAGGGCTTCGAGGAAATCGCCACCGCGATGGACACCGACACGGTGCTGCGCGACCGCCTGTTTGCGCGCTGCAAAGCCTTCATGTTTGCCGGCGCCGGCCTGGCCCAGCCGGTCTGGGACAAGCTCGATGCCCATGGCGAGGCAGCAGTGGGCGAGCGGCTGCGCATGGTCACCGGCCTGGGCATGACCGAGACCGCGCCGGCCAGCATGTTTGCAGTGGGCACCAACACCCGCTCGGGCCACATCGGCCTGCCGGTGCCTGGGGTGACGGTGAAGCTGGTGCAAGACGCCAGCACCGGTGACAAGCTGGAAATCCGCTTCAAGGGCCCGAACGTGATGCCCGGCTACTGGCGCGCGCCCGAGCAGACAGCAGACGCCTTTGACGACGAAGGCTTCTACCGCACCGGTGACGCGGCCAGGCTGATCGACCCCGATGACATCCAGCAAGGCCTTCAGTTTGACGGCCGCACGGCTGAGGACTTCAAGCTGAGCAGCGGCACCTTCGTCAGCGTGGGCCCGCTGCGCGCCAAGATCGTGGCCGCCGCCGACCCGCTGGTGCAAGACGCGGTGATCACCGGCCTGAACCGCGACGACGTCGGCGCGCTGTTGTTCCCCCGGCCCGATGCATGCCGCAAGCTGGCCGGCCTGGGCGATGCCGCGCCGCTGCCGCAGGTGTTGCACCACCCGGCAGTGCGCGCCGCCTTCCAGGCCCTGGCCGACCGGCTGTGGCGTGATGCCACTGGCAGCGCCAGCCGGGTGGCGCGGCTGCATGTGCTGGCCGAGCCGGCGTCCATCGACAACGGTGAGATCACCGACAAGGGTTCGATCAACCAACGCGCGGTGCTGCAGCACCGGGATGCGCTGGTTCAGGCGCTGTATGACGGCAGCCGGGCCGACCCGTGGCTGATCCTGCCGCACAAGGGCTGAGCGCAGCAAGCCATGCACTGCCAGAGCCGGCGATGAGCAAGGTCCACATCCACCGCGTCGATGTTTGCTTCGGTGATTGCGACCCGGCGGGCATCGTCTTCTTTCCCAATTTCAGCAAGTGGATGGACTCGGCCAGCCTGGCCTTCTTCATGGCCTGCGGCGTGCCGCCCTGGCGTGAGCTGGTGAAGACGCGCGGCATCATCGGCACGCCGCTGCTGGAAATCCACACCCGGTTCTTCAAGCCCGCCACCTACGGCGAAACCATCGAGGTGCACACCTCGGTCGAAGACTGGCAGGCCAAGACCTTCCGCCAGCGCCATGTGGTCAAACGTGGCGGCACGCTGCTGTGTGAAGGCACAGAAGTGCGCGCCTTCTGCCAGCGTGATGCGGCCAACCCAGACCGCATCTTCGCCATCCCGATCCCACCCGACATCAAGGCGCTGTGCCTGTGATGCCCATTGTTCAGGCCTGTCAGGAGACACCCGCCATGACGCTGTTTCGCAAGACCCTGGTGGCGAATGCCACCGCCCTGGCCACCGCTGTGGCCACCGCCCTGGCCACCCTCACCGCCGCCACCACGGCACTGGCCGACGTGACCGTGGGCATCTCGCTGCCGCTCACCGGCCCGGCCTCGGGCCTGGGCATCCCGATGGGCAACTTCTTCAAGCTGTGGCCCGCCACCATTGCCGGCGAGAAGATCAACCTGATCATCCTGGACGATGCCACCGACCCCACCAAGGGGGTGCAGAACGCGCGCCGCTTCGTCACCGAGGACAAGGTCGACCTGATCATCGGCTCGGCCGCCACGCCGGTGGCAGGCCCGATGGCCGATGTGGCCGCCGAGAGTGGCACGGTGCAACTGGCCGCCAGCCCGGTGGGCCTGCCCCCGGGCAAAGACGGCTGGACCTTCCGCCTGCCGCAGAGCAATGACGTGATGGCCCACGCCATGGTCAACCTGATGAAGAAGCAGGGCATCAAGAGCATCGGCTTCCTGGGCTACACCGACGCCTACGGCGAGCTGTGGCTGAAGGCCATCACCGCCGAAGCTGAGAAGAACGGCATCAAGGTGGTGGCCGCCGAGCGTTTTGCCCGCGCCGACACCAGCGTCACCGCCCAGGCGCTCAAGCTCACCGCCGCCAACCCCGATGCGATGCTGGTGGTGGCATCGGGCTCGGGCGCGGCCATGCCGCACAAGGCCATCGTCGAGCGTGGCTTCAAGGGCAGGATCTACCAGACCCATGCCGCAGCCACGATGGACCTGATGCGCGTGGGTGGCAAAGACGTGGAGGGCGCGTTCGTCGTCTCCGGCCCGGCCATGGTGGGCGACATCCTGCCCGACAGCCACCCCAGCAAGAAGCTGGCAATGGACTTCGTCGCCCGCTACGAGAAAGCCTACGGCAACAACAGCGCCAACCAGTTTGCCGGCCATGCCTATGACGCCCAGATCGTGCTGGAGAAGGTGCTGCCGATGGCGCTGAAGAAGGCCAAGCCCGGCACCAAGGAGTTCCGCGCCGCGCTGAGAGACGCGCTGGAGACCATGGGCCCGACGCCGTTTGCCCACGGCATGATGAACTGGACCCGCGACAACCACTGGGGATACACGCTGGACACCGGGCTGATGCTGGTGGTGAAAAACGGCGACTGGGCGCTGGCCAACTGAGCGCTGGCCAACTGAGCCCCCGACAGCCCGCCAGCAGCCGCCGCCCAACACGCCATGGATTTCTCGATCGCCGGCATCCTGGCGCTGGACGGGCTGAGCAACGGCGCCATCTACGCGCTGCTGGCACTGGCCACGGTGCTGGTGTTTGCCGTCACTCGCATCATCTTCATCCCGCAAGGTGAGTTTGTCGCCTTCGGCGCGCTGACATTGGCGCTGCTGCAGCAGGGCAAGGTGCCGGGCACGGTGTGGTTCTTGCTGGTGTTGGCAGCGGGCTGCGCGGTGGCCGATGTGGCCCATGGCCTGCGCCACCACCACGCTGCGCTGCGCATCGGCCGCCGGCTGCTGGGCACGCTGGCTTACCCGCTGCTGGTGTCGGCGCTGGCGGTCTGGGCGGCACCGCAGA
>JANNMP010000627.1:0-3947 GCA_031398015.1 Burkholderiaceae bacterium | reverse complement strand
AGGTGGCCCAGCGTCAGCGTGTCCAGCAGCAGGGCCGGCACCAGGCTCAACGTGACTGCGGCGCGGCCCAGGTCACACCACAGCATCACCCGCTGGCGGTTCCAGCGGTCAACCAGCACACCCACCGGCAAGCTCAGCACGATGTAGGGAACCACGCCCAGCGCGGTGGCAAAACCGGCAGCGCTGGCTGAGCCGGTCATCGCCAGCACCAGCAGCGGCACCACGATGCCCGACGCACTGCCACCCAGCGTGGCGGCCAGCTGTCCGGTCCACAGCAGCATGAACTCACGCTGCCGCCACAGCGGCGGCAAATTGGGGCCTGCGGTCATGCCACCGTCAGGCCAGCCGCAGCACTTTCTGCAGCCCGTCCACCACCCTGCCCTTGCGGGCGCGCTTGCCCAGGTGCGCGGCCAGCGCGCCGGCTTTCAGCGTCTCATCTTTCGGCTTGCCGCCGCGCCCGTTGCCTTGAACCGTGAGTTGCTGGTCAAACGCCAGCACCGACAGCAGCGGCGTCCCGGCATCGACATCCATCAGCGTCAGCCCCTTGCCACCGCCGGGCTGCAGCTTCAGCTCATCCAGCGCAAACACCAGCAGCCGGCCGTCGGCGGCCAGGCAGGCCACCTGGTGGTGGCTGGCCAGCACCACACGGGGTGGCAGCAGTTGTTCACCATCGTCGAGCGTCAAGAAGGCCTTGCCGCCCTTGTTGCGGCCATGCATGTCGGCGGCCCTGGCCAGCAGGCCGTAACCGCCTGAGTTGGCCAGCAGCAGCGTGGTGTCGGCGGCGCCGGCAAACCAGTGCGCCGGCTGGGTGCCGGGCTCCAGCTCGATCAGGCTGGTGACAGGCACACCGTCACCGCGCCCGCCCGGCAGGCCAGCCACCGCCACCGAGTACACCCGGCCGCTGCCTTTGGCCGCCGTGCCGAAGACCAGCAGCATGTCCACGCTGCGGCAGGCAAAGCTGGCCAGCAGCGCATCGCCGGCCTTGAATTGCAGCGCGCCCGAGTCCACCTCATGGCCCTTGAGCGCGCGCACCCAGCCCTTGGCCGACACCACCACGGTGACCGGCTCATCGACCAGCCGGATCTCGGCCACCGCGCGTTTGTCGGCCTGGATCAGCGTGCGCCGATCATCGCCATGGGCCTTGGCATCGGCTTCGATCTCCTTGATCAACAAGCGCTTCAGCGCGGCCGGGCTGCCCAGAATGTCATCGAGCCGGCCCTGCTCTTCACGCAGGGCCTTCAGCTCCTGCTCAATCTTGATCGACTCCAGCCGCGCCAGTTGGCGCAGGCGGATGTCGAGGATGTCTTCAGCCTGCCGATCACTCAGAGCGAAGCGCTCGATCAGCGCCGGCTTGGGCTCGTCACTCTCGCGGATGATGCGGATCACCTCGTCGATGTTCAGCAGCACCAGAGCCCGGCCTTCGAGCACATGGATGCGGGCCAGCACCCGGTCGAGCCGATGCTGGCTGCGGCGCGCCACCGTCACCTGGCGGAAGTCGACCCACTCGCTGAGCATCTGGCGCAGGCTTTTCTGCGTCGGCCGGCCGTCGCGGCCGACCATCGTCAGGTTGATCGGCGCGCTGGTCTCCAGGCTGGTGTGGGCCAGTAGCTGGGTGATCAAGTCGTCTTGCGCCACGCTGCGGCTCTTGGGCTCGAAGACCAGGCGCACCGCGTCCTGTTTGCCCGATTCGTCACGCACCGTGTCCAGCACACCCAGCAGGCTGGCCTTGAGCTGCACCTGGTCGGCACTCAGCGCCTTCTTGCCGGTCTTCACCTTCGGGTTCGTCAGCTCCTCGATCTCTTCGAGCACACGCTGCGAACTCACGCCGGGCGGCAGCTCGGTCACCACCAGGTTCCACTGGCCCCGCGCCAGGTCTTCGATCTTCCAGCGGGCGCGCACCTTCAGGCTGCCGCGGCCGCTGGCATAGGCATCGCGGATGTCGGCGGTGCTGCTGATGATCTGGCCGCCGCCGGGGTAGTCAGGGCCGGGCACCAGGGCGTACAGCTCGTCGTCGCCGAGGGCGTCGTTTTTGATCAGCGCGATGGCTGCTGCCGCCACCTCACGCAGGTTGTGGCTGGGGATCTCGGTGGCCAGGCCCACGGCGATGCCCGAGGCACCGTTGAGCAGCGCAAACGGCAGCCGTGCCGGCAACTGGCGCGGCTCTTCGGTGCTGCCGTCGTAGTTGGGGATGAAGTCGACCGTGCCTTCATCCAGCTCGTCCATCAGCAGCCGGGCGATGGGCGACAGCCGCGCCTCGGTGTAGCGCATCGCCGCCGCGCCGTCGCCGTCGCGGCTGCCGAAGTTGCCCTGGCCGTCGATCAGCGGGTAGCGCAGCGCAAAGTCTTGCGCCATGCGCACCAGCGCGTCATAAGCTGCCTGGTCACCATGGGGGTGGAAGCGGCCCAGCACATCACCCACCACCCGCGCGCTTTTCACCGGCTTGGGCGTGCCAGCCGCACCCGGGCCGGTGAAGCCCAGGCCCATGCGCTGCATGCTGTAGAGAATGCGCCGCTGCACCGGTTTGGCACCGTCACACACATCGGGCAGGGCCCGGCCCTTGACGACGCTGAGCGCGTACTCCAGGTAGGCACGCTCGGCGTAGTGCGCCAGGCTGATGGCGTCGGGGTTGGTGGGGGGTGGGGGTGGAGCGGGTGGCTCGGGTGGGTCGGGCAGCAGGGACAGTTGGTCGGGCATGGGGTTTCAGCCGAGTGGCGCCACGGGCGCCGTCGGTCAGTGGACGATCACCAGTGGCGAGTAGGCCGCCAGCAGGCCGTCATGGGTGAGAAGGTGCATCGGCTCGGACATCGCCTGGGCGATCAGCAGACGGTCAAACGGGTCCTTGTGGACCATCGGCAATTGGTGCACCGCCAGGGCGTGGGCCCAGCTGACCTGCAGGTGTTCGATGCCGGCGGCCACGAGTTGGTCAGCCAGGCGCTGCGGCAGCAGCGGCAACTTGCCCAGCGCCACCTTGATGGTGGCTTCCCACAACGATGCGCTGCTGACGAACACCGCGTCTGCAGCCTGAATCAGGCGCCGCGACTCGGGTTTCAGTTCAACGGCATCACGCGCCAGCCAGATCGCGATGTGGGTGTCCAGCAGCAACCTCATGGCTGCGGGTCGGCAGGATCGCGCCCTTCAAACAATGCCTGGATCTCATCGGGCAGCGGCGCATCGAAGTCGTCCGCCTCGACGAATTCACCCTTCATCAGACCGAAGATGATCTTCTTCTTGGGCGGCGCATCCAGCGCCACCAGCTTGGCCAGCGGCGTGCCGTTCTTGGCGATCACCACCGTCTGGCCCTGGCGCGCCTGCTCCACCAGCTCAGACAAACGGGTCTTGGCTTCGTAGATGTTGACTTGCATCGCGCTCTCCTTGACCAAGCTTGGTCAAGCCCGATTGTGGCACTGGCCTACTGCGGAAACATCTCCCGCAGCTTCAGCTTCCAGAACTTGCCGGTGGACGTGCGCGGGATCGCGTTGATGAATTCGTAACGCTCAGGCAACTGCCACTTGACGAAGCCGCGATCCAACATCAGCGCATTCAGCGTTGCGCCATCCACCGTTTGCCCGGGCTTCAACACGATGCAGGCCAGCGGCCGCTCGCTCCACTTCGGGTCGGGGATCGCAATCACCGCTGCTTCGGCCACCGCCGGGTGGGCCATCAACACGTTCTCCACGTCCACGCTGCTGATCCACTCACCGCCGCTCTTGATCAAGTCCTTCGTGCGGTCGGTGATGCGCAAATAGCCCAGTTCATCCATCGTCGCCACGTCGCCGGTGCGCAGCCAGGTGTTGCCAAGTTCGTCGGTGCTGAACTTGTCGTCGCTCACAGGCACGGCGTGGTAGCAACCGGTGATGAACGGCCCGCGCACCTGGATTTCGCCCGGCGTCTTGCCGTCGCGCGGCGCGTCGCTGCCGTCTTCGGTGCGGATGCGCACATCGACCAGC
>JANNMP010000606.1:0-4088 GCA_031398015.1 Burkholderiaceae bacterium | reverse complement strand
ACCGGCACGGCCACGTTGTCGAAGAACACTTCGTTGACCTCATGGCCGCCGTCCATCAGGATCAGCGGGCGCACGGTGATGCCGGGTGTGGCCATGTCCACCAGGATGAAGCTGATGCCGTCCTGCCGCTTCTCGGCGCTGCTGTCGGTGCGCACCAGGCAGAAGATCCAGTCACCATAGTGGCCCAGCGTGGTCCAGATCTTCTGGCCGTTGATGACGTAGGTGTCACCCTGCCGGTCGGCGCGGCATTTCAGCGACGCCAGGTCCGACCCGGCGCCAGGCTCAGAGTAGCCCTGCACCCAGAAATCATCACCCTCGCGGATGCGCGGCAGAAAGCGCGCCTTTTGCTCGGGCGAGCCAAACTTCAGCAGCACGCTGGCGCACATCGCCGGGCCGAACGGTGGCAGGCCGGGGGCGCCGGCCAGGCCGAACTCTTCGTCATAGATGTAGCGCTGGGTGATGTTCCAGCCGGTGCCGCCCCACTCGGTGGGCCAGTGCGGCACGCTCCAGCCCTTGGCGGCCAGGATCTTGTGCCAGCGTTTGATGTCGGCCTTGGCCAGCGACTGGTAGCCCGTCACCTTGGCGCGGATGTCCTCCGGCAGGTTGGCCGTCAGCCAGCCGCGCACCTCATTGCGGAAGGCCTGTTCGTCAGGCGAGTAGCTCAAGTCCATGGCGCGCTCCGGCGGGTGGGTCAGACGCGTTCAATGATGATCGCCGGGGCCATGCCACCTGCAGCGCACATCGTCACCAGGCCACGCTTCAGGTCACGGCGCTCCAGTTCATCGAGCATGGTGCCGATCAGGATCGAGCCGGTGGCGCCGATCGGGTGGCCCAGCGCCATCGCGCCGCCGTTCACATTGACCTTGTCGCGGTTGAGCCGCAGGTCACGGATGAACTTCTCGGCCACCACGGCAAACGCCTCGTTGATCTCCCACAGGTCGATGTCGTCCACCGTCAACCCGGCCTTGGCCAGCACCTTGCGTGCGGCCGGCACGGGTGCGTTGAGCATCAGCGTGGGGCTGTCGCCAACGTTGGCATAGGCCACCACGCGGGCGCGCGCCTTCAGGCCACGCTTCTTGGCGTAGCTGGGTGAGGCCAGCAACAGTGCGCCCGAGCCATCGACCACGCCCGATGAATTGCCGGCGTGGTGCACAAACTGGATGTCCAGGTCCGGGTACTTGGCGGTGATCAGCCTGCGGTAGGTGGTGCCCTGGCCGTCCAGGTCGACATCGGCCATCTGGGTGAATGCGGGCTTCAACCCGGCCAGGCCGTCACGCGTGGTCTGCGGGCGGGGGAATTCTTCGCGGTCGAGTGCCAGGCTGCCGTCGGCCTTGAACACCGGCACCACGCTCTTCTTGAAATGGCCGCCTTCGATGGCGGCGGCGGCGCGCTGCTGGCTGACCAAGGCCAGGTCGTCCAGCGCCGCACGCGGGATGCCTTCGAGCGTGGCGATGGCGTCGGCGCACACGCCCTGGTGTGATTGCGGGTGCTTGGCGCGCAGGCGCAGATTGCCGGCGTCCATGAAGCTGGGGCCGTCGCGCATGGTGGCTGTCAGGCTCATCATTTCGCAGCCGCCGGCGATCACCAGGTCTTCCATGCCGGCCATGATCGACGCGGTGGCCAGGTTCACCGTGGTGATGCCGCTGCCGCAGAAGCGGTCCAGCGTCACACCGCTGGCCAGCGTGTTGTAGCCGGCGTCCAGCGCGGCCATGCGGCCCATGTCGTTGCCCTGCGCGCCCTTCTGGGTGCTGGTGCCCCAGATGATGTCGTCGACCTCGGCGGTGTCCAGGTTGTTGCGCTCGGCCAGCGCCTTCAGCACCGTGGCCGCCAGGTGCTGCGGGTGCATGTCGGCCAGGGCACCCTTGCCCTGCTTGCCGATGCCACGCGGTGTGCGGCAGGCGTCGATGATCAGGGCGTCGGTCATGGCTGGTCTCCAGCAGGGGTGGGTCGGTCGGCGATTGTGGGCATGCCGCATCGGCAGCCACAGTCCACCCGGTGACAGATGCCCGCTGTGCTGGGCACTACGCTGGCTGCGCCCCCAACCGCCGAGCTTGAGCCATGCCCAACGACACCCTGCCCCAGTTCGAGACCATCCGCCTGGCCAGCCAGGCTGCGGTGGCTGTCATCACGCTGAACCGCCCGCAGCGGCTGAATGCCGCGCCGCCACTGATGTTCGACGAAATCCGCGCCGCGCTGCAGCAGCTGCCGGCCATGGGCGCACGGGCGCTGCTGATCACTGGTGAGGGCCGGGCCTTCTGCAGCGGCGCTGACCTGGCCGGCCGCGGTGAAACACCGGCCGGCGGGCGCGGCGCCATCACCCACAACTCACTGATGCGGCATTACGGCCCCACGATGCTGGCCATCGCGCAATTGCCCATGCCGGTGGTCACTGCCGTCAACGGCGTGGCCGCCGGCATCGGCTGCAGCCTGGCACTGGCGGCTGACTTCACGCTCGCAGCGCGCTCGGCCTATTTTCTGGAAGCCTTCGTCAACATCGGCCTGGTGCCCGACGGCGGCGCCACCTGGATGCTGGCGCGCCAGATCGGCAAGGCCCGCGCCACCGAGATGATGATGCTGGGTGAACGCCTGCCGGCCGAGAAGGCCGAGGCCTGGGGCCTGATCCATGCGGCGGTGGATGATGACCAGCTGATGGCCCGCAGCATGGCGCTGGCCGAGCGCCTGGCCGCCGGCCCCACGCTGGCCCTGGGCCTGATGCGCCAGGGCCTGGTGCGCGCGCTGTCGCAAAGTTATGAAGAAGCGCTGGCCACCGAGGCCGGCCACCAGGCCCTGTGCGCCAACAGCGACGATGCACGCGAAGGTGGCAAGGCATTCCTGGAGCGCCGCAAGCCAGTGTTCAACGGCAGCTGACATGGCCAGCCCATCCAGCACCACTGACCCGGTGGGCTACCGCCGGCCCCAGGTCGAAGCCTGGCTGGCGGCCCATGTGCCCGGCCTGCGCCAGCCGCTGGCCTGGACCCGGCTCGAAGGTGGCCACAGCAACCTCACCTACTTGCTGCAGGATGCCGACGGCCAGCGTGCGGTGATCCGCCGCCAGCCGATGGGTGAGCTGCTGCCCAAGGCGCATGACATGGGCCGTGAATGGGCACTGATCAGCGCACTGGGCGCCACGGGCGTGCCGGTGCCCAAGGCCCTGGGCTTCTGTGAAGACCCAGCCGTGACCGGCGCGCACTTCTATGTGATGGGCCATGTCGACGGCCACCCGCTGTACAACGCCGACGACGCCCGCCGCTGGGCGCCACCGGCGCTGCGCCAAACCCTGTCGCACAGCTTCATCGACGTGCTGGCCGATCTGCATGCGGTCGACCCTGACGCGGTGGGCCTGGCCAGCCTGGGCAAGAAAGACGCCTACATCGAACGCCAGCTCAAGACCTGGTACCGCAGCTGGAATGCGTCGATCGCCGGCGCGCAGCTCGACGACCCCCGCGCCCATGCGCTGCAGCAGTATTTTCTCAACCATGTTCCCGACCAGGGCCCAGCCCGCGTGGTGCATGGTGACTACGGCCTGCACAACACCCTGGTGGGCGCCGACGGCCACATCGCTGCCGTTGTCGATTGGGAGATCAGCACCCTGGGTGACCCATTGGCCGACCTGGCCTATGCGCTGAACCAGTGGGCCCAGCCCGATGACCCGCCCGCCGTGCGCGGCGACCCACCCACCGCCCAGCCGGGCTTTGCCAGCCGCGCCGAGATGGCGGCGCGTTACGCCCAGCGCACCGGGCGGGATTTGTCGAAGCTGGATTTCTACATCGGCTTCAACCGCTGGAAATCAGCCGCCATCGTGCACGGCGTCTATGCCCGCTACATGGAAGGCAAGAAGAGCACGGACGGCGTGGACATGGCGGGCCTGAAGCGCAGCATCCTGCAATCGCTTGAGCTGGCAGACGCCGCCGTGCGAAGGCTGGAACAAACCGCTGGCTGACGACTCAGCCCCACGCACTGCCTGCGTGCTCAACCCCTGGTTGCCCAGGATTGCCGCAGGCACTGCCAAGCCGCAACATCGTTGCAATGTGATCCCTCGACAACCCCAGGAGACATGGATGAAGACGTTCAAGCAGTTGCTCGCAGCG
>JANNMP010000595.1:0-3466 GCA_031398015.1 Burkholderiaceae bacterium | reverse complement strand
GCCGGCACGGCGTACAGGCTGGTGCCGATGGCAATGGCGGACAAGGCGGCGGTGAAGCTGCGGCGGGTGGATGTCATGTTGGCTTGGCTCCTGGTGGGCATGTGCGCCCCGTTGAATGGACGCCCGGAGTGTGGGTGGGGGTTTTGGTTCCGGCCATACGACACATGTCGTAGGTGGTCTGACATGCATTCGCGCGACAGCGCCGTGGCGTGACCCTGAATTCAGAACCGTCAATAGGCCGCGAAGTGTCCGGGACGAGGCCATTGGGTGACCGGCTGACGCAGGTAAAGGAGGAGCCGTCGGCCGCCAGGCCGATGGCGGGGGACACGGAGTCAGCCGGTCACCCAATGGCCTCGGCCTCGCACCGTCGCCTGAAGTGTTTGACTTAACGCGGCAAGAACAACAACCAGAAGATCAGCAGCAGATTGATCAGCACAGACACGCCCAGCCCGATCTGCCACAACGCCTCAGGATTGCGGCGCAGCAGCGGCGTCGCCCCAGGCCCCAGCACCGGCCGGGCGGCGCCGCGCTCCAGCGCCAACAGCATCTCTTCAGCGGTTTCAAAGCGCTGCGCCGCATCCAGCGCCACGGCCTTCAGCAACAGCTGGCTCAACCACACCGGCGCGTCGGGCCGCAGGCGCGACGGTGGCTTGGGGTCTCGCCGGTAGCGGCCACCCTGGTACGGCTCAACCTCGCCGTACGGCATGCTGCCGGTCAGCCAGGCATACAGCGTGACACCCAGCGCAAACAAGTCGCTGGCGGCATTGGGCTGGCTGCCTGACCACTGCTCGGGGTTGACGTAGCTGGGCGTGCCGGCACGCAATTGGCGCAGGTCAGCGCGTTCACGGCCCGACAGTGCGGTGCCCAGGTCCAGGATGCGCCAGCGCCCGTCCTGCCCCAGGTGCAGGTTGTCGGGCTTGATGTCGCGGTGGATCACACCCAGCCGGTGCAACCGGCCCAGCGCGGCGGTGATCTGGATGGCGGCCGCCACGATCTGCGGCACGGGTGTTGGCGCATGCGCCGATGCCTGGGCCCGCATCAACTGCGCCAGCGTGCGGCCCTCATGCCAATCGAACACCAGGTACAGCGCCGTGGCGTCGGGCACCGCCTGCACCCGCACAAAGCCGGATGACTCGCCCGCTGCATCGTGGGCCAGCCGCCGCAGGCCGGGGGCAAAGCGCTCGGTCAACTGCCGGCCCAGCCAGGCCTCTTGTGCCAGCAGCGCACGCTCTTGCGGATCAGCCGCGCGTGATTCATGCAGCGCCTTGATGGCCACCAGCTGGCCCTTGGCATTGCGGGCCCGATAGACCCGGTGCAGGCCGTTGTCAGCCACCTGGGCTTCGATGGTGCAGCCATCGATCACCTGGCCCGCCACCATGGCCTTGGGTGCGGGCAAGGCCTGCTGCAAGCGCACCTCGTCGTCAAGCCGGCTCAAGTCCAGGCCGCGCACAAACACGATCAAGGCGCTGGCGTTGTCGCGGCTGCCAGCGGCCACTGCGGCATCGACGATGGCATCACACACCTGCTGCGCGCTGACCAGTGCGCCGCCGGGCGCGGTGCCACCCACGCGGCTGAGCATGGCCCGCAGATGCTTGGCTGGCAGCGTGCGGTGCACACCGTCGCTGGTGAGCAAGAAGCAATCACCCAGGCGGGCATCACCCTGGGCAAAGTCGATGCGCACCGCGTCGTCCAGCCCCACCGCGCGCAGCAGGCGGCTGCGCTGGTCGGGCTGGTCGACGCAGTGGTCACGTGTCAGCTGGATCAGGTCATCACCGCGCTGGCGCCAGGCGCGGGTGTCGCCGACATGGGCCACGGTCACGCTCTGGCCTTCCAGCGCAATGGCCGTCAGCGTGGTCTGGGCCTGGGCGCTGCCACGCGCGTTGTGCGATGCCAGCCAGGCGTTCTGCGCGCTGATCAGGCGGTCAAACACCACCGTGGGGTGCCAGGTGGCGGGGGCGGAGAAATAGTCATCGACCAGGGCCATCACCGTGGTCTGCGCTGCCTCCAGCCCACGCCCGCCTTGCGACACACCGTCGGCAATGGCCGCCACCAGGCCACGCCCGGGCTCTTGCCAGGCCGCGGCATGGTCTTCGTTGTTGCTGCGCCCACCCAGGCGGCTGGCGTGGCCGATGTCGACTTCAAAACCCATGGGGGCCAGTGTGCATGCAAGGCCCAGGCAATGGCGGGCACGGCCGTTGCCCGAGCGCTGCGTCATGTGGCCCGCGCGGCGCCCGGCAGTTTTTGTGCACCGCAGCAGGGCGCAGTTGCGCACCTGGTTTGCAGGCCGGCCGGATGCATGCCGCAAGGCGGTGCATTGCAGCGCTGGCCACGGCATTGCGGTGCGCTGCACACCGGGCGCAGGCATGGCAAATGCGGCGGCACGAAGATTGCTGCACTGCACATGAACCGCGTCAACGGCGATGCGGTCGGTGCCTCATCTGCCCCATTCACGCAGGACCACACGCACCATGGCTGACGCCAAGACCTTCCTCAAATCAGGCCACTGGCCCACCCTGCTGGCCGCATTTCTGTACTTCGATTTCTGCTTCGCCATTTGGGTGCTCAACGGTGCCATGGCGCCGTTCATCAGCGAGACCTTCGGCCTCGACGCGGCGCAAAAGGGTTTCATGATCTCGGTGCCGATCCTGGCCGGCGCATTCATGCGCTTTCCGCTGGGCATCCTGGCGCAGTACATCGGCCGCAAGAACGCGGCCATGGTGGAAATGGGCCTGATCGTGATCGCGCTGGCCTACGGCTTCTTTCTGGTCGACACCTTCAATGAAGTGATCACCATGGGCGTGCTGCTGGGCATCGCCGGTGCCAGCTTCGGCGTGGCGCTCAGCCTGGGCAGCGGCTGGTTTCCGCCTCAGTACAAGGGCCTGGCGATGGGGCTGGCCGGGGCCGGCAACTCAGGCACGGTGCTGGCGGTGCTGTTTGCGCCGCCGCTGGCGCAGGCGTTCGGTTGGTCGGCCGTGTATGGCCTGGCCGCCTGCACCATGCTGGTCCCGATGGTCGTGATGTGGGTCATCGCCAAAGAGCCACCCGACCGTGAGCACCAGAGCTTCAAGCAGCATGTCTCCTGCCTGTTCGAGAAAGACGGCTGGGTGTTCAGCTTCATCTACATCGTCACGTTCGGCGGCTTCATCGGCCTGGCCAGCTTCCTGCCCACCTACTTCTATGACCAGTTCAAGGTCACCAAGGTCGAGGCCGGGCAGTTGACGATGCTGGCCACGCTGGTGGGCTCGGCGGTGCGCGTGGTGGGCGGCTATATGTCTGACCGCATCGGCGGCATCAACACGCTCAGCGCTGTGCTGGCCATCGTGGCCGTCACGCTGGTGATGTGTGGCATGGCGGGCGGCTCGCTGGTGGCCACCACGCTGCTGTTCATGCTGTGTTTTGCCGCACTGGGGGCGGGCAACGGCGCGCTGTTCCAGCTGGTGCCGCTGCGCTGGCCGGTCACCACCGC
>JANNMP010000566.1:0-3401 GCA_031398015.1 Burkholderiaceae bacterium | reverse complement strand
GTACTGGTTGTATTCGCTGTCCATGCAGACGTACAGCGGGTCGGCGAAGTAGGAATAGGTGCAGTCTTTCTTGTCCAGCACGATCTGGTCCATCTTGTCATCGGCCTTGAACACGGTCTCGGTGGCCTGGTTGTTGAGCAGGCTCTTGAGCTTCATGCGCACCGTGGCCGAGTTGCGGCCGCCGCGTGAATACTCAGTCTTGAGCACGACCCATGGGTCCTTGCCCTGCATGATGACGTTGCCGGCGCGGATTTCTTGAGCGATTTTCATGGGGGTTCCCGAGGGGTGGTGACCGGGTTGGCGCCCGCGCAGCGCGCCATCTGGCGCGGCTTCGGGGCCGGGCAGCAACGCAGTCAGCGTGGCGCAAAACCCATGATTTTAGCCCGATTCAAGGCCGCGCCGGCCACGTTTTGCTGCCACGAAATCCAGCAGCCGGGTGACCAGACAGGTCTGCGCGCGCAACCCGGCTTGCCAGGCTTGGTGCACGGCGCGCCAGGCCGCCAGGTCGGGCAGGTGCAGCGGGCCCGGTGCCAGGCCGTTGATGACGTGGTGCGCCTGGCGCACGGCCTGCGCCAGCGCTGCCGGGCAGCCGGCCAGGTGTTGGCCCAGCCAGGCATCGAGCTTGGCGGCATGGGCGCCGTCATGCTGGGGGTAGATCTGCCACAGCAACGGCCCTGCGCCCAGCAGCTGGGCGCGCACGAAAGAATACACACCCCCCACCAGCAGCAGGTCGGCGGCGGCCAGCAGCTGGTCGAACGCAGGTTGAGGCAGCCAAGGCAATGCCTGCACGCGCACACCGGCGGGCAACGGCAGGCCGGCCAGTTGCGCACGCAGCGCGCCGGGCGGCAGCCACAGCAGTGTGGGCTGGCCGGCCAGCGCTGCCAGCAGTTGCGGCAGCACGGGGTTGGCATAACCGAACAGCAGCACGCAGCGCTCACCCGGCAGCGCGCCCCAGCGGCTGGCCGTGTCAGCTTGCAGGGCCGGCAAGTCGTGCAGCAAGCCGCCGCTGGCGGCGGTGAAGCCGGGGTAGAAGAACCACTTGTGCAACCCCGCGCCCGGGCCGCTGAGCTGTGGCGAGCGCAGGCCGTGGCAACGCTGCGCGTAGGGCTCGGCGCTGAGGTATTCCAGGTTGATCCACACCGGTGGTGCTGGCATGGCCGCCATGCGTGCCACGAATGCCTCGGGCAGCGCGCAGCCAAAGGCCTCGACCACCACCTCAGCAGGTGCCGCGTCGGGCGGATTGGCCGCCCACGCCAGCACTTGCACGCCCGGCGCGCCTTGCGGCGCCATCCAGGCCAGTGCGCTGGCGTCATCGATCCACAGCCGCACCGCGTGGCCACGTGCACCCAGCGCCGCCGCCAGCCGCCAGCACACGCCGACGTCGCCGAAGTTGTCGATCACGCGGCAGAACACATCCCAGCGCCAGCCTTGCATCGGCCGATCATAGGCAGCATGCCGGTCGGCAACGCCGCAGCATGACGGCGGGCAACGGCACAGCACGCCGGTGGGCAACCTGGCAGCGGCAGAATCAGCCAGCGCCCGCCATGCCGACGATGACCCCGCCCGCCGACCCCAGCCCTGCCGCCGCCGGCCCGGCGGCCACGGTGCCCGAGCGCGAGCGCCTGCTGGCCGAGGTGGCTGCGCTGCCCGGCCTGCCCGGCGTCTACCGCTACTTCGATGCCCAGGGCAATGTGCTGTACGTGGGCAAGGCACGCAGCCTGAAAAAGCGCGTGGCCAGCTACTTTCAGAAGGACCACGGCGGCACCCGCATCGGCCACATGGTCAGCCGCATTGCCCGGCTGGAAACCACCGTGGTGCGCACCGAGGCCGAGGCCCTGCTGCTGGAAAACAACCTGATCAAGACGCTGGCGCCGAAGTTCAACATCCTGTTCAGGGACGACAAGAGCTACCCCTACCTCAAGCTGCAGCGCCACCCGTTCCCGCGCATTGCCTACTACCGTGGCGCGGTGGACCGCAAGCACACCTACTTCGGCCCCTACCCGGGCGCCTGGGCAGTGAAGGAGACCATCCTGCTGCTGCAGAAGGCCTTCAAGCTGCGCACCTGTGAAGACACGGTGTATGCCAACCGCAGCCGGCCGTGTTTGCTCTACCAGATCCGCCGCTGCTCGGCGCCTTGCGTGGGGCTGATCACCCCCGCCGACTACGGGCGCGACGTGGCCAACGCCGAGCGCTTCTTGCTGGGCGCCACCGACGAGGTGATCGGCACCCTGCAAGCGCAGATGCTGGCGTATGCCGATGCGCTGGAGTTCGAGCGCGCCGCCGAGGTGCGCAACCAGATCAGCGCCTTGTCGCGCGTGCTGCACCAGCAGAGCATGGAAGAAAGCAGCCTCAGCTCAGTGCGTGACCGTGACGTGGACGTGCTGGCCGTGCGCGTTCAGGGCGGGCGGGCCTGCGTCAACCTGGCGATGGTGCGTGGCGGCCGCCACCTGGGTGACCGGGCCTACTTCCCGGCCCATGTGGAAGACGCCGCCGCGCTGACCGCGGATGAAGCCGATGAGCGCCAGGCCGCGCTCACCGTCGAGCAGCAGGTGCTGGAAGCCTTCATCGCCCAGCACTACCTGGGCGTGGCGCCGCCCGGCCTGCTGGTGCTGAGCTGCCCGGTGGCGCCCGAGCTGCTGGCCGCGCTCAGTGAGCAGACCGGCAGCAAGATCAACACCCAACACCAGCCGCGTGAGCAACGCAAGCTGTGGCTGGAGATGGCCGAGAAGGGCGCCCAGATTGCGCTGGCCCGCCTGCTGGCCGAAGAGGGCAGCCAGCGTGAGCGCAGCCGCGCGCTGGTGGAGGCGCTGGACCTGGTGGTGGACAACCTGGACGCGTTGCGCATCGAATGCTTCGACATCAGCCACACCGCCGGTGAAGCCACCCAGGCCAGCTGCGTGGTGTACGACAACCACGCCATGCGCCCCGCCGATTACCGCCGCTTCAACATCGACGGCATCACCGGCGGTGATGACTACGCCGCGATGCGCCAGGTGCTGACCCGCCGTTACAGCAAGGTGGCCGAGGCCCGCAGCTTGGCGCAAAAGGCTGGTGAGATGGCAGCCGATGCGCCCAACGCCGTGCTGCCCAAGGCCCTGCGCCTGCCTGACCTGGTGCTGGTGGACGGCGGCCGTGGCCAGGTGGCGATGGCGCGCGAGGTGTTCCAAAGCCTGGCGCTGGACCTGTCGTTGATCGTCGGCGTTGAAAAGGGCGAGGGCCGCAAGGTGGGCCTGGAAGAGCTGGTGTTTGCCGATGGCCGCGACAAGGTCTGGCTGGGCCATGATTCGGCAGCGCTGATGCTGGTGGCGCAGATCCGTGACGAGGCGCACCGCTTTGCCATCACCGGCATGCGCGCCAAGCGTGCCAGCGTGCGCACCGGCGGCAGCAAGCTCGAAGACATC